>JAIWNK010000097.1 GCA_020216845.1 Anaerolinea sp.
CCTGCTCACGGGTCTCAATCAACATGTTGGCAATTGGACCGGAAAAACCATCGAACAAAAAACTGGTCAATTCACCCATGCCGGTCGAACCTACCAGATTGTGGACTTGCCCGGCACCTATAGCCTGACCGCCAACTCGGAAGAAGAACGCCTGGCGCGCGAATATATTTTGCAAGAGCAGCCCGATTTGGTCATTGTCGTCGTAGACGCAGCAACCCTGGAACGCAACCTTTATCTGCTAGCAGAAATTCTGCTCCTGCCTGCACCAGTTGTATTGGCGCTCAACATGATGGATGTTGCCCGTCAGGAAGGTATTCAAGTCGAGCCAGATGTGCTCCAAAGCGCCCTTGGCATTCCGGTCATCCCCATGTCAGCCAGTCGTGGCCAGGGCATCAACACACTCATCGAAACTGCCACGCAATTGCTTGATGGCAAAATCGCCTATCAACCACGTCGGCCATCCATCTTGCCCGCACACCAATCTGTGTTGAACACCCTCACCACACAGCTAACCCCCTTTGTCCCAACGCCCTATCCCCCCGAATGGGTCGCCCTCAAATTGCTTGAAGGCGATGAAGAAATAACCAGCTTGATGAAAAATCTCGTCCCTGCTCAAGAATGGGAAAAAATTGGCGCCCTGCTCTACCAACATGAAGATGCCATCCTTGATATTGCTGGCGCTCGCTACGAATGGATTGCCCGCATGGTACGCGCTGCCATTGTTCAGCCCCAGGTAACCCGCGTGGGCCTAACAGCCCGCCTCGATCGCATCCTGACCCATCCCTTCTGGGGCACCCTGTCTCTCATTCTTATCTTAGGCAGCGTTTTCTGGCTTACCTACACCATCGGCAGCCCGCTGCAAAATTGGCTCAGCGCTCAGGTCAACCTGCTTGCAGATTTGTTGCGCACATGGATGACCCCCGCTCCACCCTGGCTGACCGAAATGCTTGCTTCTGGGGTATTGGGCGGCTTGGGCATGGTGCTAACCTTCTTGCCTATCCTGGCAATTTTTTATGCCACCCTCGGCCTGCTCGAAGATACCGGTTACCTGGCGCGTGCCGCCTACCTCAGTGATCGTTGGATGCATCAACTGGGCTTGCATGGCAAGAGCTTTCTCCCCATCTTGCTTGGCTTTGGTTGCAATGTTCCAGCCGTATTCGGCACTCGCATCATCGAATCGCCCCGTGCCCGCCTGCTAACCACCTTGTTGATTCCCTTCATTCCCTGCACGGCTCGCATGGCAGTCATCGCCATCCTGACACCCCTCTTCTTCCCCAACAACGCCGCCCTCGTCACCTGGGCCCTGGTCGGCAGCAACTTGCTTTTGCTTGCCATCTTAGGATGGTTGCTGCATCATTTCGCCTTTCAAGATGAGCACATGGCCTTCATCATGGAACTTCCTCTGTACCACCTGCCCAATCTCAAAACCATTGGGCTGTACATCTGGCATAATCTGATCAGCTTCCTGGAAAAAGCCGGCAAAGTCATCCTGCTTGCTTCACTGCTCGTCTGGGTCTTCTCCTACTTTCCCACCGGTCAGGTGCAGAGCAGCTACCTGGGTCAGGTTGGCCAATGGCTTGAACCGTTGGGGCACAGCATGGGCATTCCCTGGCAAGCGCTCATCGCCATTCTCACCAGTGTAGCCGCCAAAGAAAACACCATCGCCACCCTGGGCGTCTTATACGGCGACCTGAACAACCTATCCCAACAAATCGCCCCCCAAGCCGGTTTGGCCTTGCTCGTCTTCCAAATGTTATTCATCCCCTGCATTGGTACCCTGGCCGCCATTTATCAAGAAACCCGCTCATTCAAATGGACTGCGTTCAGCATCATCCTCACCCTTTTTCTCTCCATTACCGCCGCCATCCTCGTCTATCAAATCGGGAGCCTTTTCTAATGCTCTGGCAACTCCTTCAACACATTGCGAGCGGTCAATCCAACACCATCACCAGTTTGGCCGCCAAACTACACACCACCCCAGCCATGATTACGCTTCTGGCCGAACGCCTCGTTGCCCTTGGCTACCTTCAAGAAAGCGCCCCTTCTACCACCTGCGCCCCCAACGCACCATCCTCAGCCCACTGCGCCGGATGTTCAGGCTGCCTGCTTGCAACTCCCCAACGCATCTGGAGCGTCACTGAAAAAGGCCTTCGCTCAGCTCAAACACCCCGTTAAAATGTTGTATAATCCACTCAACAATCTATTTATGTGAGTCAGGTTATGCCAGAAGCCATCCATTCGCTAAACTGTCCCTGCTGCGGCGCCCCCTTGCCCTCCACAGACCAACGTCACATCGTATGTCAGTATTGCAAAGCCACACTCAAGCTTCCAGAAGCTTCCCCAAACACGCCACAGCAAGTGATTGTGGTAACAACGAACTTACCACCCAAGGTCAAAGCCTCCTCACCCCCATTGTGGAAACTATGGCTGCTTGGATTGGTCATCATCAGCATCATTGGCGGCTGCCTTGCCATAGGAATTCTTTTCTCCACCAACAACAAAGATGCTTGGGTACCCAAGCTCAACGTTTGGTCTCTTGACCACCCCATTTTGATTCCCAACGAACCCTACAACGGACTGACCTCCCTGGTTTCATTTTCCGATTCTTCCCATCGTCTTGCCTATTTTGACTTCAATCAGGCCAATGCGCTACAATGGAAAAGCGAAAACCTGGAACAGCCAACCTATCGCATGACGCTGCAAGCAGCTGCCGGACGCATTTACCTGGCCGACGAAACCCGCCTGATTGCCTTTCAGCAAAGTGATGGCGCTCAACTCTGGCAGGCCACCCTCAACGATTTGTTACCAACCTCCTGCCGCACCTGCCTGCAAGCCAATGCCGAGCGCGTTATTGCGCTCACACAGCTCAACACATTGCAAGCATTCGACGCCGCAACCGGCCAATCGCTTTGGAGTGCAGGGCTTGCCCAACAGCCCCAAGGCACCTACCTGCTAAATGACCGTCTCGTCTACATAGACGAAGTAAACCAGACAGAGCACATCCAAATTGTAGATACACGCACCGGAAAAATTGAACACAGCCTGGAACCAACCTGCCCCAATCATAACTTCACCAACGACGTACAAACGCCCGAATCAGACGATCCGCTAATCCCCGCTAGTGACCAGCAAAGCATCTACCTGCTCTATGGCTTTTGGGAACCCGCCTGCCTCGAAAAATGGGATGTGCAAACCGGTCAACGCCTGTGGCAAACAACCCTGCCAGAAGACCTGGCACGCAACCAAGCCCACTTTGTGCAAACGAGTGATCAGCTCTTTCTTTCAGCCAAAAACGGCAACGAAGTTTGGCGCATAGACGTTTCTTCCGGCCAGGCATCTCAAATTTTTCAAGCCGATGGGTATCAACTGCGCCCCATCGCCGCCCGAGACGACAAGCTCGTCATCCAGGCTGAACGCACACTTGGTTCAAAGCGCTACGAATTATGGACAATCCATGCCCAAACCGGTAAAAAACTCTGGCAAACCATCCCCAACGGCACTCCCATAGAACCCGGCTCATCCGAAACCATCAATGGCCAAAATAAATTTGCCGCATTCCTGACCCCAGGTGGGCTCACTGTTTTGCAAGCTTTTGCAGAGCCGCAACGCATCGTTTTTGAAACCTTCAACCTGGAAACCGGAAACAGCAGTGGTCAAATGACATATGCCGTGCCTGAACAAAACATCTTCAGCGTCACTTTGCTTGGCTGGCAAAAAAATTATGTTTACCTTGCACAAACAAAGCTCAACATCTTTGATGTGAACACCGGTCAACCCATCGTCCAGTGGCCCTAAGCGCAAACTGGGGTATAATCAGCTCACCCAGGAAAGGAACAGACCATGTGTGCGATTCAATTTGTCAACAACTATAGTGATCTGAGCACCGATCGCGGTTTTCAATTCGAATTTCACTGCAATCGCTGCGGTACCGGATACCGAACTCGCTTTCAAGCATGGGGGGTTAGCAATGTCAGTGGAGCGCTCAATGCTGCCAGCAGCCTGCTGGGCGGCATCTTCAATCAGGCAGCGGACCTGGGCGAACGCGTTCGCTCTGCTGGCTGGCAAAAAGCTCATGACAACGCCTTTGAAGAAGCAATTGAAGAATTGCGCCCTCAATTCATCCAATGCCCCCATTGCTCCCAATGGGTCTGCCGCGAACACTGTTGGAATAAAAACCGCAACCTATGCAAAAGTTGCGCCCCCGACCTGGGAGTAGAAATGGCCGCGGCCCAATCTTCACGCGCAGTTGAAGCCGTGTGGACCAACGCGACTCCGTCTGAAGAAGACCAACGCACCACCTCCACCGGTTGGAACCAAACCATTCAAGCATCCTGTCCATCCTGCAACGAATCCCTACCCAGCGCCACCATCAAATTCTGCCCCAATTGCGGTGCCAAAATACAAAGAGAACGCCATTGCACCGAGTGTGGCGCCAAAATCGCCCCTGGCGCCAAATTCTGCTCCGAATGTGGCACCCCCGCGGCTTAATTTCCTTCACTTCTGACACGCATGACCACCGACGACGTTACCCCCATTCGACAACAATATCTCGAAATTAAACGTCAATACCCCAACGCAATTCTCTTTTTTCGTTTGGGTGACTTTTACGAAACTTTCGATCAGGACGCTGAAACCACCTCGCGCGAGCTTGACCTTGTCCTCACCTCGCGCCCCGTGGCGCGCGGCACGCGTGTGCCCATGGCAGGCATTCCCTACCATGCGGTCGAAAACTATCTGGCCCGCCTGATTGAAAAGGGCTATCACGTCGCCATTTGTGAACAAGTCGGTGAACAGCCGATTAAAGGCCTCTTTCCACGACAGGTCGTGCGCGTCGTTACCCCCGGCACCATCGTCGAACCCGGTCTACTCAAAGGAGACCGCAACAACTACCTGGCCAGCATTGTGCAAACCGAAGACCGGGCTGCCATTGCCTATGCCGACATTACCACCGGCGAATTTGCCGTTGCCGAGCTCGAAGGCTCCGATACCGCCGCTCAATTGCGCGCCGAGTGTCTGCGCCTGCATGTGAGTGAAGTGCTCCTGCCTGAAAACGCACCTGCCCCCGATGGCACTTCACTTCACCTTTCGCACTGGCCTGCCTGGCGATTTGAGCCGGGGCGCTGCCAGCAAACGCTGCAAAAACATTTTCAGGTCGCCGCATTGGATGGGTTTGGCCTGCGCGGCATGACGCTTGCCATACAAGCTGCCGGAGCCCTGCTCCAATACCTGCAAGAAACCCAACCCGCGGCGCTCAACCTGCTCAACAGCCTGTCCACCTACTCACTTAACGACTTCATGACGCTCGATGCAGCCACCCGGCGCAACCTGGAATTAACCGAAACCATCCGCACCGGGGAAGTCAACGGCTCATTGTTGGGCGTCCTTGACCACAGCATCACGCCCATGGGCAAACGCCTGATTCGCCAATGGGTCAGCAAACCCCTGCTCAGCCAGGCTGCCATTGAGGCCCGTCAAGATGGCGTCGCCTTTTTCCTCACATCAGGCCTGCTGCGCTCCGAATTGCGCAACGCATTGCGCCCCTTAAACGACCTGGAACGCCTCACCAATCGCATCCTCTCTGGCCATGCCACCCCGCGCGACCTGCAAGCCCTGCGCTCCACCCTGCAAGGCTTGCCCGCCTTGCACAGCGCCTTACAAGCTGCCCCAACGCATCCAACAGCACTGCAAAACCTGCTTGCCCATCTCCATCTTTGTCAACAAGAGCGAACCCTGCTAGAAGCGGCTATCAGCGATGACCCGCCTGCCACACTGCAAAATCCCGGCGTCATTCGCCCCGGCTACTCTGCCGAGCTGGACGACATCATCGAATCTTCACGCCATGCCCGTCAATGGATTGCCAACCTTGAAAGCGTTGAACGCCAACGAACTGGCATCAAGAACCTCAAAGTTGGCTACAACAAAGTCTTTGGCTATTACATTGAAATCACCAACAGCAACACCGATATGGTACCGGCGGAATATATTCGCAAACAGACCCTGGTGAACGCTGAACGCTACATCACACCTCAAATGAAAGAATATGAGGCACTCGTCCTCAATGCGGAAGAACGCATCCGCGACGTTGAAGGGCGCATCTTTCGACAAGTCTGCACACAAATTGGCAATGCCACCCGCACCCTGCTTGAAACAGCCCGTACCATTGCCGAACTGGACGCCCTGGCTGCACTCGCTGAAGCTGCCGCCATTGGCGGTTACGTCCGCCCCCAAATTACCAACGATGCCTGTCTTGAAATTCAGGCTGGAAGACACCCCGTTGTCGAACGAACACGAACCGCCGAACGCTTCGTCCCGAACGATGCCTGTTTTGAAGAAGGCGAAATTGTCCGTCTCATTACCGGCCCCAACATGAGCGGCAAATCCACCTTCCTGCGTCAGGTGGCGCTGATTGTGCTCATGGCCCAAATTGGCAGCTTCGTTCCCGCCCAATCCGCACGCATTGGCCTGGTAGACCGCATCTTTACCCGCATTGGAGCGCAAGATGAAATTCACGCCGGTCAATCCACCTTCATGGTGGAAATGATCGAGGCCGCGAACATCCTTCATCATGCCACCCCGCGCAGCCTACTCATCCTCGACGAAATCGGGCGCGGCACCAGCACCTACGACGGCCTTTCCATCGCCTGGGCCATCATCGAATACATTCACAATCACCCGCAACTACGCGCCCGCACCCTGTTTGCCACTCACTACCACGAATTGACCCAGTTATCAGAGCTTCTACCGGGCGTGCGCAATTACAATGTCGCCGTCAGCGAAACCCAAGGACAGGTCATCTTCTTACACAAAATCATCCCCGGCGGCGCCGACCGTTCCTACGGCATCCACGTTGCCCAACTTGCCGGTTTGCCCCGCCCGGTCATTCAACGCGCCAGTCAAATCCTGCAAGAGCTTGAAGCGTCCTCGGGCAAAGCAGTCCACCTTAACCCCACTTTACCCCAACAAATGGCGCTCTTTCCAGAAACCAACCCATTGCGCGAGGAACTTCAGGCTTTGGACATCAACACCCTCTCGCCCATTGAAGCGCTTAACAAATTGTACGAGTGGAAGCGCAAATATACCGCCGCCTAACCCGGCACCCAAACCATATAGCGCAAACGCTCAAAATATTCACGCGCCCGCCGCAATCGCTCCTGAAAGACCACATCGGCCCGCAACCCCGTCACCCAACTTTGCACCGGGTAAAACCATTGTTGTGCCTTTCCTGAGAGATCCACACCCGTCGCCACATAGGTCAGCCAAATCGCCTGCGCTGCGTAAGCAACAACATTCCGCGGTTCAATCCGATCAAAATCCTCAAAGAACCATCCACACGACGTAAACATACGCATACGCTCATGCTGCGCCGTCAACAGCATATCAATCCGTGAAAGCTGTTCTTCGCTCAACGAGCGCCCAGAAATCAGCCGGGTGAGGCTGCTCAACGACGTATTGCCAAGCAACACATGAATATACTGATTGCGCAACTGCCACACATCGCCCACCAACGGCTGCACCCTCGAAACATACACCTCATCAATCGCCTGCGCGACAAAGTTCAATGCCTGCCGTAAATAAGCTTTCCATTCACCATGCGGCGTACAACCACAATGCCCCGCCCAGCGCAAAATGCCATGATGACAACTCCAGGATGTGCCATTGCGAATGCGCACAACCCGCTGCGGTTTATGATCTTGCAACCATTGTGCCGGGAAGGTGGCAAAAGGCAGCGAATCATTGCCCACCTTACCAGTCAAATAGGCCAGGAACTTATCCCGAAAAGGCTGATGATGTCCATACAGCTCGCCATCAGAAGCCATCAGCACAAACTGAGCCTCATCGCTTGTGCGGAACTGCCCACGCAAAATATTACGGTAAAACTCATCTGCATTGCTCGTCGCTGCCGGGTCAAAGCTAATTCGCGAACTCAATTCCGGCTGATAGAAAAACACCACCATGCGTTTGCCACTATTCAGCTCCACCCAATAAGGCTGCGTAATGTCCAAATCATCCCCTTCCGCCTGCCATGGAGCCAAAATAGTGAACTGAATTCCACAATCAGCCAACACCCCCAAGGTTTCTTCATCCACAGCAGTCTCTGGCAACCACATCCCCATCGGCGAATGCCCAAACCGCTTCTCGTAATCGGCAATCCCCCACAACACTTCACTGATTTTGTCATGTCGAGCAGCCAACGGTAAAATGGTGTGATGATACGCTTGCGCCAAAGCATTGCTCACCCCATAACGGCGCATCGTGCGCCGCTCCTGCGCCAAAATCATCTCCACTGTTTCCGGATGACGCAACGCCATCCAGTTAAACAGCGTTGGCCCAATATTGAAACTGATCCGCTCAAAATTGCCCAATTCTGCATTGGGACGATAACAATGATCGTGGATTCGTTCGTTCCAGTTTGGATAAGGTGCAGCGCCCTGCTCTTGAGGAATTTCACCAGTCAACGGGTCTTCGCGTGCCGGTTGATAAAAATGCCCATGCACACAAAAAGCCTGTTCCCTCATCGCAAGTACCCCAATTGTTGGTGAAATCGTGCTGGCAGCAAACCAAACTGTCGCGGCACACTATCCAGCGGGCAAGTACGGTCATACGACAAATAATCCATCCAATAAATTGAAAGCGGAAAATTGCCTGTCTGTTCCAAAAAAAGCGCCAAACTACGCAAACGCTTGACCGGCAAATGCAACAACAATCGCCGCACCCCCAATTGCTGACAAATTGCCCTCACAACATCGCGAATGGTCAACGCCTCAATTCCCCCCAGGTTTGTCACCTGCCCAACCAAACGCTCATCCTCCAATGCCATCACCATACAGGTTACCAGGTCTTCAATCCACAAGGGTTGAATTAAACCGCGCCCATCGTTTGGTATGAAGAAGAACCCTGGACTACGTCGCAACACCCGTGCCAACGGCTCTGTGAACGCGTCGCCCGGCCCATAGGCCACAGCAGAGCGCAAAATAACATAGGGCACCCCCCCCTGCTGAATCAAGTGCTCTGCAATTCCTTTTGCTTTCAGCACCGCAAAAGCGGATTGACGATCCGCCCCCAAATGGCTCAAAAAAATTAGCTTTTCCACCCCCGCCTGACTTGCCGCCCGTACAATCGCCTCCGTGCCAGCAATATCCACCTGATTCAAATCCGCCTTTGTGCTTAACCGCTCACTGCCCGCCAAATGGTAAACGACCTTAACCCCCTTCATCGCCGCTCGCAGCCCGCGCTCATCGTTCAAGCTGCACAACACCACATCCACCGCAACTCCCTGTGGCAAATTGGGCGATTTTGGTGAAGGGCGTAACAAAGTCCGCACTGGATAATCCGCCTGCCTTAACTGTCGGATCAAAGCCCGCCCAACAAAGCCAGTTCCACCAGTAACCAGAATCATGGCCGTATTATAACGCGAGAAATTCACTTTGATGACTTTTTCCACTGGCACAAATCTTGCACCTTTCTTTTTTCACTGGAAAATTTATTGAACTGGTGAACCATGTCCCGTCTCGGTCTACACTACTTTCCTGATACTATCCATTACCGCCAAAGCGATCTGCAAACCTGGCTGCCGGAGCTACGTCAGCTGAACGTTCAATGGCTCGTGTTGCGATCCGAAACCAATCGTGCCATTCCAGAAACCTTTCTAGACGGTTTGCTCCAGGCCGGCATCCAGCCGCTGATTGAATTCAATCTTCCATTAAGCGACCCGCCTGCCCCCAACACAATCATCCCATTGCTCAACGTCTATGCGCAGTGGGGCGTCCGTTACCTGCTCTTCTTCGACCGCCCCAACCAACGCTCTGCCTGGCCCCACACTGCCTGGGCACACCAAAACCCAGTAGAGCGCTTCCTTGACCTCTATCTGCCCTTTGCCACTCTCGCGCTAGAACGGCAGCTTTCCCCACTCTTCCCCCCGCTGCAACCCGGCGGAAATTATTGGGATACCACCTTCCTTCGCACCGCGCTTGCCTCACTTCAACGCCGACAACAAACCGACCTGCTGAATCAGCTCATCCTGACTGCCTATGCCTGGAGCCATAACCGCCCACTAGACTGGGGCAGCGGTGGGCCACAACGCTGGCCGCAGGCCAGCCCTTACATCACGCCACCTGGCTCACAAGACCAATGTGGTTTTTGCATCTTCGATTGGTACACAGCCATTGCCCAAGCTGAGCTGGGCCATTCCCTGCCCATCATCCTGCTCCAAGCTGGTCAGTCCACCGCCCCCGAAACAGCTCCCTCCCCCGCATCACCACAGCACTGGCTTCCGATTGTCCATCTAGCGCTTGGCGAGTTATACACCATTCCCGACCCACCCAGCTCACCACTTGCCGCCCTACCCGAAAACGTCCTTGCCTGCTGCATGTGGCTGCTATCCGCATCTTCCGATTCACCCCACCACGCCCAGGCCTGGTACCTTACCCCCAATCAGCCACAGCCATGGGTTTCCAAACTCAAAGCCTGTCAGCCGCCCGAACCCGTCGCCAAATTCCTTCCCAACGAACAACCCGTTTTTGAACATTACATCCTTCTCCCCAACTTTGAGTGGGGTGTCCCCGATTGGCACCTGGATTTCATCCGCCCGCTGATTAAGAAATACCGTCCAACGGTTGGTTTCTCCCTGCACGAAGCCTCGCTGGCACGGCGTGTCACCGTAGTTGCCAACGAACAGGCCATCCCCGAAGAAGATCTGAACGCCCTTCGTGCTGTCGGCTGTCAGGTGGAAAGAATTACCGAACCCGGCATGAATCTTGCACCATCTTAGAGAAAGAGGTCTCCTATGAACTTTACCCTTCCTACTCACTCAACCACCCATTTTACCCCGCTCACCGCCCAACAACCTCGCCTCAAAGCCATCGGCGTAGGCGGCGCTGGCTCAAACGCCATCAACCGCATGATTGAACTAGGCCTTAGCAACATAGAATTCATTGTAGCCAACACCGACGCGCAAGCCCTTCAGCACACCCTGGCGCCTACTCGCATTCAGCTCGGCCCACACCGAACGCGCGGTCTGGGCGCGGGCGGCAACCCCGACATAGGCGAAGCAGCTGCTGAAGAAAGCTACATCCCCCTCACCCAAGCCCTTGATGGGGCCGATATGGTCTTCATTGCCGCCGGAATGGGCGGCGGCACCGGCACCGGCGCCGCTGCTGTTGTTGCCCGCGCAGCTCATTCGGTTGGTGCCATCACCGTCTCGGTTGTCACCACCCCCTTCTCATTCGAAGTAGGTCGCCGTCAAGCCAATGCTCGTGCCGGCCTGGCACGCCTGCGCGCCCACAGCGACACACTCATCACCATCCCCAATGACCGCCTGCTCTCCCTGGCTGGACGCAACCTGACACTTGAAATGGCTTTCCGTCTTGCCGACGACGTGCTGCGTCAGGGCATTCAAGGCATCTCCGAACTCATCACCGAACCCGGGCTCATCAACATAGATTTTGCCCATATTCAGCAATTGATCAAAACGGGCGGTGGCGCGTTGCTTTCCATCGGCATCGGTGAAGGGCCTAACAAAGTTGAAAAAGCAATTGAACGCGCCCTGCATCACCCATTGCTCGACACCTTGCAAATCGAAGAGGCCACCGCCATTCTGGTCAACATCACTGCCAGCCAAGATATCACCTTCATTGAAGTCATGAACGCCCTATCAACCCTGCAAGACCAGGCCGGTCAGTGCGTTGAAATCATCCCCGGACTGATGACAGATGAGAGACTCCAAGACCGCGCCCAGGTCATTCTCATCCTCACTGGTCTTGGTGCCACCCCCATTTCCACCAACGTTGCCACACCAACGATTGCTGCCCAACCCCTGCCTGGCACAATCGCGCCCTCGCCTGCAATCCCCCTGCAATCCTTTGCCAACACGCCCGAACTACAACCGGTCAGCGCCCCCAACGACCTCGACTTACCCGCCTTTCTGCGCCGCCGCACCCGTCACTAAACCATGGATTCCAACACTCTTCACAGCATTTGCCAACAAATCTACCGACGCTTTCCAGCGCTTGCCGGCACCCGGCCGCGTCAACAACCTGCTGCCGCCAACACACTACTAATTTTTGAGGTGCGCCCACAGCTTGGCAAAGCCATCTCCCTACCCTTTATCGTCCGGGTCACCGTCCACCCCACCGGAAAAATCCTCAAAATCTCCTCATCTCGATAACAATCAGAGGCAACCATGAACTCCACCCTACAAAAAATTGAATTACACTTTTGGACAATCACCACTGCTGTGCTCGAATCCCTACGCCCCCTTTTTTCCGCTTTGCACCATCCAGGTCGGACCTCACTGACCATTACCCTGCAACCCTTATACTACCCAATCAAAGGGTTAGAATTTCGCCCCCTGATTCGCATTGCCCTGCTCAGCGCAGCCACCGGTTTCTTCACCGGTGTCTTGCTACGCATCCTAATCTACGGAGCTTAAATTCTTCACATCTTGCAAACCCTTGACAATTCGCCCTTTGCGTCTGACAATACGTCTCTGGTCGTTCAGGCCTAAAACTTTGTCAAACACAATTGGAGGTACTTTTCTCATGTTTCGCAAGCAAGTTCGTTCCTTCAGCATCTTTCTGCTGCTGGGAATCCTGATTCTAACCGCCTGCACCCCCAAAGCCACGCCCTCTCCAACGGTCAACCCCGATGATATTCGCACGCAGGCCATGCAAACCGTGCAGGCTCAATTGACGCAGACCGCCCTGGCTGCCCCGAGTGCAACCCCAACCTTTACGGTTGCCCCCACCAACACACCAGAACCTGCCACACCAACCCTGTCCATCACTCTCCCGCCCACCGCCCTGGCGACAACTCAGGTCTTCCTGCCGACCAACACCCTCAGCAGTGGCATCAGAGATCAAGCAACCTACGTCTCCCAATCACCCAGTGATGGCACCGTCTTTGCTCCTGCCCAAACCTTCACCATGACCTGGCGGCTAAAGAACACTGGCCCCACTACCTGGACAACACAATACAAATTCCGCTTCTATGCGGGCAGTGGCGGTCGCATGGGCGCCGCCGACATCAACTTGCCCCGCGATGTTGCACCCAATAGCGAAATTGACATCACGTTGCAAATGACAGCACCCCTCACTGCCGGAGAATACAACACCATTTGGGTGCTGAGCAACCAAGATGGAATTAACTTCTCGCAAGTCTACCTGCTCTTCAAAGTCAGCGGCAGCACCCTCACCCCCACACGCCCGCCCGCCACTGCAACAATTGCCCCAACCAACACCGTTGCCCCAACCAACACCATCGTCGTCCCAACCGAAACCCCAACCGAAACAGCAACCCCGTGACGATTGAAACCTGGATCAAAGCCGAGGCGGAGAGCCTCGGCTTTGCCTTATGTGGCATCACCACCCCTGAACCGCCCAACAGCCTTCCCACCTATCTAGAATGGCTTGCAGCAGGGCGACATGCCAACATGGCCTATTTGGCCACCCCACAAGCAATTGCGCTACGCGCCGACCCGCGCCAGCTGTTGCCCAATTGCCAATCCATTCTTGTGCTTGCCATGCCCTACCCACCCGCTACTGCCAATTGCCCAACCGGTCATGGCCAAATTGCCGCTTACGCCCGCGCAGAAGACTATCATAGCCACCTGCCAAAGCTGCTCAATCAGCTTCTGGATCATTTGAGAGAACATCTAGGACAAGCAGTTTCAGCTCGCGTTTGCACCGACTCTGCCCCCTTGCTTGAGCGAGAATTGGCACAGCGCGCCGGCCTGGGCTGGATTGGCCGGAACACCTGTCTCATTCATCCCCAATATGGTTCGTATTTGCTCCTGGCAGAAATTTTGCTTGACCTGCCCCTGCAACCCGACTCACCTTTTAAGGCTGAATATTGTGGCACATGCCAACGCTGCTTGCAAGCCTGCCCTACCGCTTGCATCCTGCCCAACCGCACCCTCGATGCCAGTCGCTGTCTATCTTACCTGACGATTGAAAACAAAGGGCCCATTCCCACCGATTTGCGTTCCGCCATCGCAGACCACGTTTTCGGCTGCGATCTTTGCCAACAAGCCTGCCCCTGGAATCGCCGCATTGCCACTGCCGCTTCTCCCAACATTTCTCCTGACCTGCGTCAGGATCTACAAACGCTCACCACACAAACGTTCAAACAACGCTGGGGCCACTCCGCCCTGGAACGCAGCCGGCGCCGCGGCTATTTGCGCAACGCTGCAATTGTACTCGGCAATCAGCAAGATCCCAATGCACTCCCGGCACTCCTCCACGCCTTGCAACACGACCCTGAGCCGCTTGTGCGTGCTCACGCAGCTTGGGCCATTGCACAAATCAGCCCGGCACATCCAGCTCTGACACAAGCCCTCCAAACCGAGAGCGACCCGCTTGTGCGCGCCGAATTAATTCAAGGCAACCAAACTGGCTGAACAGCACCCTCAGCAATCAAGCGCATCTTCTCCTCCGGCCACGACCAAACCACCACTGCCGGAGAAGCGGTCGAATCGCCCAATGCAAATTGCTGTGCCGCCAACCACCTGCCCCCCGGATGCCAGGAATAAGCCCCATACGTTTTCGTCCAATCAGTTGTCAACGCCCGCTCCAGGCCATCCGCACGGGCCACCCACAACTGCTGACTGACCCACCCTTGCAACGGACGCAACCCCAACACAAACCAATCCTCCCCCGGATGCCAGGCCGGTACACCATAGATATACGTGCTATTGCCATCATAAAAGAACAATCGCAGCGTATCATTGCGCAAATCTGCCGAAACCAAGGACAAGAACGGCCCCGGCCCCCCTTCTCCCTGGGTTGAATACACCAAATGCTGACCATCCGGCGACCAGCTTCCAGAAGATTCGACTTCGGTTTTCAGCAACACCATCTCACCTCGCACCACATCCAGCACGCGAATGCTTCTCGCCGTGCGATCATAAAAAGACAAAAAATTTCCATCCGGTGACCAACTCGCAAAATCGCCCACCAATAGCTCGCTTTCGCCCAATGCGCTTGCCTGCCCATCCGGCCAGGCCACACTCCACAAATGCGGCAATTGCCGCTCCGCACTGCGGCTGAAGACCAAACGACGTCCATCCGGTGACCAGGCTGCTCGCTGACAGATTTCCTCACCACAGGCCAACAAACGCTCCGCCTGATCGCCATCTGCCCCACGCGGCAAGACCCACAAATCAGCTCCGCCTTGTTCATTTTGCGCTGCGTAAACCAACATCTCCCCATCCCGTCGCACGCCAAAATCCAACACGTTCCCATTGGTCTCTGTCCAGGGCCACACCGCGCCACTTCTCGGATCCGCCACCCAAACTTCCCCGCCCGAAAGATAAGTCAGCTGCTCCATCCGAACAGGCACCGTCCACAACGCATCTCGCCGCAACACCAAACCATTTTCTGCCTGCGCTCCGGCCGCAAGCCGCAGCGTGTACAATGTCCCCGGCTTCAAAGCCTCTTGAGGCCAAAACCAAACCACATTCCCTTCCCAAACCCATTTTCCAGCTACAGCTGGCTCAATGGCAAGTCGCTCAACAACATGCTCACTGCGCATGGCCCAGGCAAACTTTAGCCCAATTGGCCCCCACACCCCCACCTCATCCCCCGCACCAACCACCAATTGAGGGGCAGGCAAGCCAACCCAACGTCCAACAAACTCGATCATCAGCACCCCCAACACACCAATACCAAAGATCACCAGCAACAACCGATCCAAACGTCGCATCTTCAACAATCCTCTACGGGAATAAATAGGGCTGTTCTGGCGCATCCATCCGCTCAATTGTTTCAGCTTCAAAGCCCAGCTGCGCCTCACCGTTCACGTCCTGCCAACTCACCCGCCCCTGCACGCGCACCCACTCACCCTGGGCAAACGAAGCAGCTTGCTCCGAGTGCACCACTACCCCCACTGCCGAAGCATCTGCCACACAACAAGTAATCGCAAACCGTCCAACAATCATTTGGTCTGCCCGCAGCGACGAGTCACGGAAGACAAATCCGGTTACATCCACCGCCTTCCCAACCTGATCATCCGGGGCATCCCGAAAAGCCTGGATCCAGTCCAAAATACTCCATTGCGTTGTTGGAATTGTTACCGGACGCGCCGGAACATTCGCTCGCAAGACAATTGGTTGCGTCTGCATACCACGCACCGCCACAATCTCTTGCGTCAGCGAACGCGCCGGGATCAAAACACCGATTGCCAATGGCAACGCAAGCCACACCAGCCCCATCGGCGAACGTCGCTCTGTCTCTTCTCTCAGGCCCGGGCGTGCTTGCAACACAACCTGAGCCATACCCAACAAAACCAACGCCGCTAACAACACAAGCCAGACGAACCGCTGATTCAAATACAACAAAATCCGCCCATCCCGCAAACGGCTGAGCAAAAACAAACCCAACAGAGCCATCAATAAACCCTGAAACAAGCGATACCCGCGTAAGGACATCTAGCCACCTTTCCAAAACACATTGATCAACCCGGTCAACAAAAGTGTCAACACCAAGGGCAACACCACCAAATATACCACCACCCGTTTGCGAAAGACACGCCCAAACATCAACACACTCTTAATATCTACCATCGGCCCATAGACCAAAAAAGCCAGCACCGCCCCCACGGGCATCCAACCAGCAAACCCCAACGCCACAAACGAATCCACCGTGGAACAAATGGAAAGCAACACAGCCAATGCTGCCAGGAATAAGGAAGACAATACCGGTCCGCTCTGAACTGCCAAAAACCAGGACTGTGGCAAAAACAACTGCATCAACGCCGCCAAAGCTGCTCCAATCACCAAATAACGTCCCATCTCAAAAAACTCATCCGCCGCCACAAGCAAAACCTGACGAAAACGCTGACCAGGCAAAAGTTGCCCATCGGCCTGAACACAATGCAACGTCAGACCTGCATCCGCGCGCAGCACCATATGCACATCCGGGTCAGCCCCCAAAACACCTCCCACCAACAAAGCAATCACCGCCGTTAGCCCAAGCCGCCCCCAAAAAACAACTCCAGGCCCAAATGCCGTCAACGTACTCAGAATTACCACCGGATTGATCACCGGTGCCGCCAACAAAAAAGCCATTCCCAACGCCGGCGGCACGCCCTTTGAGAGCAACCGCCGCACCAACGGCACCGTGCCGCACTCACACACTGGAAAGACCAGCCCCAAGCCAACCCCAATGACTGCTGCCAAAAGCGGCTGCCGCGGCAGCCAACGCACCAGTTTTTCCTGATCCAGGTAGACTTCCACCAAACCAGAGGCCAACGTGCCCAGCAAAAGGAACGGCACTGCCTCAATAAAGATTCCCAAAAAGATTGCAGCGAAATTGGTCATAGCACCTTCAACAAATAAACAAACAAGGTCAAAACCAGATCTCCATCAGAAATCGGTTTTGACCTTGCAACAGATCATGGTTTCGAATTAAGGCGTTGGCGTAGATGTCGGCGGCAATGTCACCAAAATTGGCGTCACAGCAACTGGCGTAAAGGTTGGCTGACGGGTTGGCGTCGCCGTCACAATGCGCACCGGGATGATTAACTTCTGGCCAAGTTGAATCGTGTTGGCGTCCTTCAGGTTGTTCACCTGCATAATTCGCTCCACGGTGCTATCGAAGCGAGCAGCAATGATTGCCAGGGTATCACCTGTTTGCACGTAATATTCAATCCGCGTTCCTGGTGCAATATCCGATGGCAACGGCGTCGGCGAAGGCAACACCTGCCCCGGCATCGGAATCAAAATGACATCATTCATCTTAATTGGACAAGTATTCGGGGCAAAATTATTGACCGCCAACAGCACCAACAAATCCACCTTGAACTGCTGTGCGATTCCCCAACAGGTATCATTCTCCTTTACCGTATATTGCATCGGTCCCGCCTGTGTCGGCGTCAAAGTTGGCGCAAGAGTCTCAGTAATCGTTGGTGTCAGCGTGATCGTCTGAGTTGCCGTCGGTGTCACCGGCGTCGGTGTAAAGGTCAATGTCGCTGTTGGCGTTTGGGTGGCAAACAACGTCACCGGCTTGCCAGATTTCGAAAACCAGGCTACCAGAATGATGATTCCCACCACGACAAGCACAACCGCCAACCCACCAATCAAGAAAGGCATCATCTGTTGGCGTCTTTTGTAGCTTTCAATTACACTGCGTGGAGAGCCTTTTCCACTCATATTGTTCAATCCTTTTTCCTTTGAGAAAGAATATACCGGACAGTAACCCTATCACGGCAAAAAACGAGCTTGATCAACCCGTCACAATCAATTCTAACGCAGAATCAAGAATTCTGCGAGGCACAAGCCCTCATTTTGCACGGTTTTCACAAACTCGGGATTGGAACAGAAGTGAGGAGGGATAAGGCCATGGCTGGGAAAGCATCAAACAAGCGGCGAGCCCTGGCGAG
>JAIWNK010000098.1 GCA_020216845.1 Anaerolinea sp.
ACGCCAAAAAAGGCGCAGGCCTGTGCCTCCAGCGCCGTATACAACGGGTGTTCGCCATAACCGCCGCGCGAGGTGCCGGTTGTCAGGCCATAGCGTTGCAACGCTTCTGCCGCAGCATTCAAAACACGCCGATCGCTTTGCAAGCCCAAATAGCCGGTGCCGGAAAAATAATCCCGCTCCCGCCCGGCAATCCGCGTCCGGGCGCCCATGGGCCCCTCCATTTGAAAATCCGTCATATCCGCCTGCTCGTTCTAATCAAAAAAGGTTGCCGCGCCGACAAAACTTTCCTTCAGGTGCGCCACAGCCTGCACATTATCACAATAGACGCCATTACGGCTGCGTGAGGAATGCAAAATATCCCAACCGCCCAGGCTAATCGCCACATGGGTGATGCTGCGCCGATCGCCCACCTCGCCGAAGAACAACAAATCGCCCGGCTGATAGGGGAATTCGACCTTGCGCCCGGCATCATATTGCATATCGGCATCGCGCGGGATGAGCATTCCCACCCAACGGTGCGCCAATTGCGCCAGGCCCGAACAATCAATGCCATGTGCCGTGCAGCCACCCCACAGATACGGCACACCGGTCAGCGCCATTGCATCGGCAACCAATTGTTTGCGTTGCGCCGCGCTGCCCTTTGGCAATGCATCCAGGGCGCGCAGCTGTTGCAACAACAGCCAACCGCGATACTCGGCCTGCACCTGCGCCCAGGCGCCGCGCGTGGAGAGCAAACGCAAAGCCGAACCGCCCAAAGCGCGCCCAACCAGGGGCGAATCCTCCGCCGGCTCCTGATGCAACACCGCAACCGGAGCAAGCACCAAATGCGTTGGCTCAGGCAAATCTGCATCGGTGAGATAGGGCAAATACGCCCAACCCAAATAGCCATCCATTTGGCGCACAAAAGCCCACCGTCCACGCTCTTCCAACACCTCCAACGGCCAGCCAAACAACAGCTGACTGAGCTGCTCCGACAGCCACGAAGGGCCGGCATGAAGGCTGGTCAGGTTGACGCCCACCCGCAACGTGCGGTTATAGGGCTGACGCAGCACCGTCACCCCCGACAAATCGGGTTGCCAGGCGGCCAGGTGCAGGCGCAAGGCATCGAACATCTCCGCATCCAGCAAGCGCCCCCGCACCGCGCACGCCGCAGCAGGGTCAAGCTCCAGCTCACACACGTTCAAGCGGGTATCCGCATATTGTGCGCGAAAAGCCTCTAAAGCAGCCTGAAAGTCTTCCATGTTGATCTGCCTTCTATCCAAGATTGACACAACCTACTTGCGCGGCAAAGCACCAATGCCAGGGCGATCGGGCAGGGTAATCCAGGCACGATCATCATATTGAACGCCCTCAAAGGGGTCGTTGGAAATCAACATCGGTGCATCCAGGTCAACCCAATCGGCCAGGCCGGCCATATGGGTCATGGCCGTCGTGCCGAGCGAGGTCTCAATCATACAGCCCAACATCACGCGCATGCCGCGTTCATATGCCCGGCGCAACATCTTCAAAGCAATGCTCAGGCCCCCGACCTTCATCAGTTTCAGGTTCACGCCACGCACGCCCGCATCGGCCAGGCGCTCCACGTCTTCCAGCGTCTGCACCGATTCATCCGCCACAATCGGAATGCTCGTGCGTTTTTGCAATTCGCCCATCGCCTCAATTTGATCCCACTTGAGCGGCTGCTCGATCATTTCCAGGCGAAACCGCTCCAGGCGTTCCAGGCGCACCAACGCTTCTTCATACGTCCAGCCAGCGTTGGCATCCACGCGCAGCCGTGCATCCGGGCGGGCCTCGCGAATGGCCGCCAAACGAGCCTCGTCATCATCACTGCCCAGCTTGACCTTGATGTTGGGGAATTTCGAAATCCGCCGGGCCATGCGCGCCATCGCCTGCGGCGTATCAATCGAGATCGTGAACGAAGTCGGCATGGCCTGCGGGCGCGGCAGCCCCAAGAGCTTGTACAGCGGCTCGTTGCGCATGCGGCCAATTCGATCATAAAGTGCCAGCTCCAGGGCGCAGCGGGCCGTCGCCGGCCCCGAGGTGCCCACCCAAGCCGGAATTTCTTCCACCGTGTCGGGCAAGGGTTCTTTCTTTTCCGCCGCGGCCTGCCAACAGGCAATCATATCCTCTGACTTAATACCGTAATAGGGAGCAATCGTCCCTTCTCCATATCCTGCATCCCCCTGCAAACGAATGATGAACGCCTGCCGCGTATCGCTGACGCCATAGGACAGCCGAAAAGGATTGCGCAGTTTCAGTGTAACGGTTTCCCAGGTTAAATGTGCCATAGAAGCCCTCGCTAGAGAAGATGAAATTAATTATACACCCAAATCAGCACGGAAAACGGTGACCGCCTGCCCGCTGATGAAAACCCGCTGTGCCTGCCAGCGCAAACGCAGCACCCCGCCGCGGGCCGAAGCCTGATAGGCCAACAAATCGGATCGGTTGAGCTTCATGCCCCAATAGGGCGCCAACAGGCAGTGCGCCGAACCGGTGACCGGGTCTTCGGGAATGCCCTCTGCCGGGGCAAAGACGCGCGAGACGAAATCATAGGGGGGCGTCTCAGCTCGACAGGTGAGGATAACATCCCTCACCGGCAAGGCCAACAAGGCCGCAAAATTCGGCTGCACCTGCCGCAAAACCGTCTCTGCCCCCACCTCCAGGACGATATCGTGCTGAAAGCGCCCACAAAAGCGCACCGTCTCCAGCCCCAATGCTTGCAGCAGGCCTGCCGGCACGTCGCTTTCTTGCACGGGTCGGGCTGGAAAATCCAACGTAATCCAGCCATCCGGTTGGCGAAAGGCCCGCAGCTCGCCACTGCGGGTGTGAAAGACGATCGGCTGATCCTGTGCGGCGCGCCCCGTCTGCCACAACGCATGGGCGGTTGCCAGCGTCGCATGGCCACACAGCTCCACTTCGACAGCGGGCGTAAACCAGCGCAAGTCAAAGCTGCCGTCCTCGCGCTGCAACGGAAAAGCCGTCTCCGACAGATTCATCTCGCGCGCCAGGTTTTGCATCCATTCCTGCGGCAATTCGCCCTCCGCCAAACACACCGCCGCCGGATTACCGGCAAAGGGACGGTCGCTGAAGGCATCAACTTGCAGCAGCTGCATGGTTGCTCAACTTCAACGCGCCAAAATGCCCGCCATGTTCAGGTTTTCTGCCGAAAGCACACGCTTGTGCGAAACCACCACGCTCAGCGGCACCGGTTCCATCTCACGCCCATTCAGGCCCACCATGACGCCCGTCTGCCCATTGAGCAAAAATTCCACCGCTTTGACGCCAAAGCGCGAGGCCAACAACCGGTCAAACGCCGATGGCTTGCCGCCGCGTTGAATGTGCCCCAAAATGGTGACGCGGGTCGAAAAGCCAATATCCATTGCGTCAATTTGCTGCCCCAGCTCAGCTGTGTGCGGTGTGTAGCCCTCCGCCACCACCACAATCGCATGGGTCTTGCCGCGCCGATAGGCCTCTTCAATCGCATGGGCCACTTCTTCGACCGGTGTTTGCACCTCCGGCACCAACACCAGTTCAGCACCGGTGATAATGCCCGCCTGCGTTGCCAAATAGCCCGACTCGCGCCCCATCGTCTCAACCAAAAAGGCACGGCTGTGCGAAGAAGCCGTGTCGCGCAGTTTATCAATCGCATCCACGATCGTGTTCAGCGCCGTATCCACGCCAATGCACATATCCGTACCATAAATATCATTATCAATGCTACCGGGCAGGCCAATCACGCGCACCCCTTGTTCGGCCAACTTCATTGCCCCGTTCAAGGAACCATCGCCACCGATCACAATCAGGCCGTCAACTTGAGCGTTGTTCATCTGACGAATGGCTTCCCGCTGACCGCGCGGCTCACGGAATTCTTTGCTGCGCGCGGTTTGCAGAATTGTGCCACCGCGCTGCAAAATGCCGCCAACGTCACGCGCCCCCATCTCTCGGAAGGAGCCCCGAATGAGCCCCTCGAAACCGCCTTCAACGCCCAAAACGCGCAAATTATTTGCCAGGCCGGTGCGAACAACGGCACGAATGCACGGATTCATCCCCGGCGCATCGCCACCCGATGTCAGCACAGCGATCGTTTGAATAGCCTGATTTTTTGAAAACATCTTCTTTTGCCTTCGATTTCAATAAAAATTCAGTCCCAAATGGACGCCTAATTTTATCTTAAAAATCGCTGTGTGCAGCCCCAGTTTTGCTATAAAACCTTGAGCAATTCAACGTTAACATTGCCTTCGCCAACAATTTTCGTCAGGCGCTGCAACAGTTCTGGCGTATAACCGGTTGTGTCATTGGGAAATTCCAAAAAATAGCTATGTCCGTTTTCAAACACCAACATCGAAAACTTGTCGTTGCCCGGGCAAGCAACCAGTTCATGATACACCCGCCGCAAATGGCGGCTATCCGCTGCCTTGTTGCCATTCGAGCGCAGGATGACAGTAATCATGTGTTGCTGCTGCGTGTTGCCAGAGGGCACAGGCGGCAAGATGTAACTTGTCGGCATGACCGGCCCAACCGATGCAGCCATTTCCTTGCGCTCTGTCGCAGCCGCAACCGTCGTTGCCGGTGCTAACGCCACCGGCGCCGGCATCACCGGTCGGCTGACCGGCTGTGAAGGCGGCAAAAGCTCCTGCACCGGCGGCGGGGGGAACTCATCGCCTTCCCAGGTGGGGGGGGGCGGCGGGCCATCCTCCTCCCAATCCGACGAATAGGCCGGGCCTGATGGCTCCGCAACCGCCATCACGGCCGACTGCTCAGGGAGCTCCACATCGTCCAGAAAGTCATAGCTCGGTGCTGCTGCTGATACATCTTCCATCTCCAGCGCATCCAGCTGTTGCACAGCTACTTTATCCACCAGCACCTTGGGCTCGTTGCTCTCCGCATCCAAACGCCCCTCGGCGCAAATGACTACATCGGGGCGCATTTGCTTGCCATATTCCTGCCAGGCACGCGCAAAGAACACCAAGTCTATCTTGCCTTGCACATCTTCGAGGGTGACAAAGCCCATCCATTTGCCGCTTTTGGTCTGATGCGGACGGCTGCCGGTGATTAACCCAGCCACCACCACCCGCTCCCCCGGTCGAGCGCTGCCAAGTTCGCCCGAAAGATGGGTGATCTTGTGCTTGAGGGCGTTCAGGTATGGGTTGAGCGGATGATCAGAAACATACAGTCCAATCAGTTCGCGCTCCCACTCCAGTTGTTGTCGCCGATCCACCGCCACGCCGGATGGCAGGCTAATCTCCTCGCGGATGCCGCTGACCGCGCCAAACAAGCTCATTTGTCCGGCCTGCAGGGCGCGAAAATGGCTGGCCGAAACCGACAAAATGCGATCGAGCGCTTGCAGCAACGCCGGGCGCGGGCCAAACCGATCCAACGCCCCAACCTTGATCAGGCTCTCCAGCGTCCGCTTGCCCACCTGCCGCAAGTCCAGGCGATGGGCAAAATCATTCAAATCGCGGAACGGACCGCCCGCCTGACGCTCTTGGAAGATCAGATCCACCGAGGTCTGCCCCGCATTCTTGACCGCCCCCATGCCAAAGCGAATGGCCGAGCGACCGTCTTCGTAATCCTCAATCGTAAAATCCCAGCCGCTGCTGTTGACATCGGGCGGCAAGACCTCAATGCCCATCGAACGGCAATCGGCGACATAAAAAGCCACCTTTTCGGTCTCGCTCATCGAGGCCGAAAGCACCGCCGTCATGTACTCAACCGGATAGTGCACCTTGAGATAAGCCGTTTGCACCGCAATCACACCATAATCGGCGGCGTGACTCTTGTTGAAGCCATAGCGGGCAAACTCTTCCCAATCGGCAAAGATGGCATCCGCCGTCTCTTCGGGAATGCCGCGTTGCACCGCACCGGCGACAAACTTCTTGTGATGTTTCTCGATCTTATCTTTTTGCTTCTTGGCAATCGCCTTGCGCAGCTCATCCGACTCGGAGGGCGTGTAACCGGCCATCTCGACCGCGGCGCGCATAATCTGTTCCTGATAAATGGGAATGCCATACGTTTCAGCAAAAATCGGCTCCATGCTCGGGTGCCGATAGGTGACCGGCTCTTCGTTGTGCATACGTCGGATGTATTGCGGGATGAATTCCAATGGGCCAGGGCGATACAGCGCCACCATAGCGATCACATTGGCCAAGTTGCGCGGCTTCATCTGCACCAGATAGCGCGTCATCCCCGAACCTTCCAGTTGGAAGACACCCGCCGTCAGCCCGCGCCCCAACAGCTCAAAGGTTGCCGGGTCATCCAGCGGAATCGTATCCAGACCCAGCTGAACGCCATGCCGTTCTGCAATCAATTTGCAGGCGCGTTGCATAATCGTCAACGTCACCAGGCCCAAAAAGTCCACCTTGAGCAGCCCCTGCGACTCGACAATCGCCATTTCAAACTGCGTCACTGCTTTAATCGGGCTATCTTCAGAACCGCTTGTTGGGCGGTGCAGCGGAGCGTATTCAATGATGGGGCGGTCGGTAATCACCACCCCGGCGGCGTGTGTGCCAGCATTGCGAATCGAGCCTTCCATCTCACGCGCTGTGTCAATCAGCTGCTTGAGATAATCGGCCTCTTCATACACCGCCTTGAATTCCGGCACCTCGTCCAGTGCAGTCGCAATATTGATCGGCTTGCCCGGCTGATTGGGAATGAGTTTGCTGACGCGGTCCACTTCGGAAAGCGGCACATCCAACACCCGGCCCACATCGCGGATGGCTGCTCGCGCCCCCAACGTGCCAAAGGTGATGATCTGTGCCACATGGTCAGCACCGTATTTCTGCGCGCAATATTGCATCACATGGGCGCGCCGGTCATCTTGAAAGTCCAGGTCAATATCGGGCATCGAAATACGGCCAGGGTTGAGGAAACGCTCAAAAATCAGCCCTTGTTCAATCGGCTCCACCAGGGTGATATCCAACACATAGGCCACCATCGAGCCAGCTGCCGAGCCGCGGGCATTGTACCAAATGCCTTCCTGCCGGGCATAGCGACACAAATCCCACACGATCAAGAAGTAGGCGTCGAAGCCCATCTTGTGAATCACGCTCAATTCATATTCCAGGCGCTCCAGCACCACTGTGTCGCTCGCGCGCGGCCCATAGCGCCGTTGCAAACCCTCCTGACACAGCTGCCGCAAATAAGTTTCTGCCGTGTGCCCCTCCGGCACCTCAAAGATGGGCAGATGATAGCCATGCGAGGACAAATCCACGTTGCAGCGCTCAGCAATCAGCAAGGTGTTTTCCAGCGCGCCGGGCACATTGCCAAACAACTCGGCCATTTCTTGCGGCGAACGCAGGTAATAAGTATCATCGCCCATGCGCATCCGTTTGGGGTCGCTCAGCAATGAACCGGTTTGAATGGCAAGCAAAATATCCTGATAGCGGGCATCGGCACGGTCCACATAATGCGCATCATTGGTCGCGATATAGCGCGCCCCATAGCGCGGGCCAAGCTCCAACAAAGCGCGGTTGACCAGCGCCAGTTCCTTGATGTTATGCTGCTGCAATTCCAGGAAGAAGCGATCGGGGCCAAACACCTGATAATACCAATCCAACTTGGGCAACGCATATTCGACCCCGCGCTCAACGATCAGCCGCGGCACTTCTGCCGAAAGACAGCCAGAAGTCGCAATCAGCCCCTCACTATGCGCCGCCAAAAACTCATGATCAATGCGCGGATAGTAATAAAAACCTTCCGTCTGCGCCGCGCTGGCAATTTTGAGCAGGTTTTGATAGCCGGTCTGATTCTCGGCCAACAGCAACATGTGATAAGAATGCTTATCCTGCTGCGGATCATGATCGCTCATCCGCCGCGCCGCCAGATACGCCTCCAGGCCAATGATGGGCTTCACCCCCGCTTCTCGGGACGCATTGAAAAATTCGATCACGCCAAACATCGTGCCATGATCTGTAATCGCAACCGCGGGCATTCCCATCTCTTTGGTGCGCCCGATCAGCTTCTTGATATGGCTAAACCCATCCAGCAGCGAATATTGGGTATGAACATGCAAATGAACGAAAGACATCAGCGTTTTACCACCAAATGCGGAACCAGGTTTGGGCTATCGTTTGCTTGCCAGCGCTGTTGACCTCAGCGCGAATTTGAATCACCTGTTTGGGCTGCAATGCCCCAACCTCAAAGCTCAACTGTGTAATCCCATCCTTATTGGTGTTGGGCAACCGATAGGTCTGCATACGACCATCGGGCAAAGAGATATTGACAGAGACCGTGGCATTGGCAATCGGGCGCAAATAGGGGTCCTGCACAATCACATACACGGTTTGACGGCTATTGGCCGGTAGCAAGCTGTTGGCAACAAAGGCGCGAGCGCGCGGCTCAAGCAGCTCAGCGATGATATTATCCGGCGGCACCGGGCGCGCCAATTGGGAATTGCCCACCACCGTATCAAAATAAATGCGCCCCAAATCTGTCACAACTACCCGTTGACCGGTCGGCTGTTCTGGCTGCCATTCCAGGCGCGCCTGCCGAAAATATTGCACATAGCGCCCCTCGCGAATCTCCACCGCCGAAATTGGGTCACCCAGAAAAATCGCGCCGTTATGCGCATCATAGAACTGCAAGAAAGCATAGCAAACGCTGTAGCCGGTCGTTGCAAAGACACGACAGGCCGCGCCATCGTTGGCAACCGGCGCAAGCGGGGCATTGGCATCATACAAAAGCTGCCCCAATGGGGCAATCTGCGCCGATTGTCCGTCCTTGGCTAAATCAAAACGGGCTTTTTGGAAATACTGCATCGTTTGCCCGCTAAGCGGATCGGTATACTCACTGGTGATTGGATAGCCAAATAACAGGAGAGGATCATCAGCACTCTGATACAACACCAAAAATGGGCCACGCACCCAATGCCCTGTCTCTGGAAAGTAAACAGCATCCGCTGTCTGTTGTGCGACCCCCAGGCGCACACCTGCGCCCAACAACACAAGCAATAAGCAAACAAAAAAGACCCGGCGCAGTGCGTTCATACCCTTGATTATACAGAAAGTAGCGTCTTAAAACAATCCGATTCGACGCGAATTTAAGCCACCCAGCCCCAGAAGAAATAAATGCCAGCCAGCCCCAAGGAAAGAAAAACCGTCAACGCCGTAAGCAGCAACCGCCTAAAGGGCGAATTGGCCCATACCCCCAACAACAAATACAGCGGGAACATCATCAAAACATAGCGCCCCACCCCCTCGAAGGGTATTAACGGCACCACGGTTACCATGATCAGCAAAAACATGCCCACTTGATACAAAGTCAACGCCAGCGGCAGACGCCGCAGCCCCCACACCATCAACAGAATCGCCAGCAGCAATACCCCCAGATTGATCCACCCATCCGAGTCAAATCTGTTCAAAGTAAAAAAGCGCACAAATTCTTGATAATAGTCCCAAGGCGGCTGCACCACTCTCCCCCAATAAGTCAACCGCACCGTGTTCAGGTCAGGGAAGCCCTGCGCCGTGCGCCAGGCAAAGAAAGTCAGCGTGCCCAAAGCCGGCATCAGCGCAGCCGGCAAGGCAAGCCAGGTGCGCCGCGCTTGCTGCACCTGACCAACCCAAAGCGCCAACAGCGCCAGCGTCAGCGGGGCAACCGTGCCATGCGTCAGCCCGGCCAGCAAGCCACATACGCCCGCCCCCAACCACCGCCCTCGCCAGGCCAGCCAAACCGCTGCCAGGGTCAGCGCCAGCGCCAGCCCCATCGGATAGGGGGCGAACAAATACACCGAGGTCGGGAAGAAGGCACACACCCACACTGCTCGCTGTGCCACGGACTCATCCAATAATTGCGCTGCCAGGCAGTAGAGCAACACGAACGCAATCAGCAACGCCAACCGGCTGACCAGCACCAAGCCCAGCAGGGCATCGTCCCCCCCGATCAGCCGCCCCAACAACGGATATAGCGGGAAGAAATTACTCAGCTGATCATCGCTGTAGCCAGCCTGCGCAATGCGCAAATAGTGCACAGCATCCCAACGCAACCAAACGCCCAAGAGCGCCCC
>JAIWNK010000099.1 GCA_020216845.1 Anaerolinea sp.
ACGCAGCCCATCATCTACTGGCTCAACCCCCCACCAATATAGTGAAGACAATGGACGCAACGGACGAAACAGAGCCCACAGCAACAGCCCCAACCCACCCTGTGCCAGACTCACTCCCATCCAGGCGGTCAGCGCCGTCCATGCTGCGCGTTTCCACAACGTCTCAATCTTCACACCATGATCATACCATATTTAACCGGGCCTTGACGAAACCAGCGCCAACGCGTATGATGAAGGCACATTTCACCCTTCAAGGAGCTGTTATGAAACTTACCCCGACTCTACGCAACTTGTTTGCCTTTGTTCTCATCACCACCTTGCTGCTGAGCGGCTGTGCTCGCTCCACCCCCACCCCAGCAGAAATGCCCACACTGCGCATTGCCGTGCTGCCGATCATTGACACCCTGCCAATGTATGTTGCTCAACAAGAAGGTCTGTTCACCAAATACAACGTCAAGGTTGAATTCGTGCCGGTTGGTTCAGCGCCCGAACGCGATCAGGTGCTCGCCGCCGGACAGGCCGATGGCACGGTCAACGAATTGCTGTCGGTCTTCTTCTTCAACAAAGACAGCGTGCAAATGCAAGTTGTCAGCTACGCCCTTGTGCCAACGGCCACTTCGCCACATTTCTTCATCCTTGCCTCAGCCCAAAGCGGCATCACCCGCCCCGAAGAGCTCAAGAACGTGCCCATTGGCGTTTCGCAAGGCACCATCATTGAATACGTCAACGAAGGCATCCTGACCGGGCAAGGCCTGCAACCCACCGAAATTCAAACCGTCGCCGTGCCAAAAATTTCAGACCGCATGGCACTGCTCAGCTCCGGCGAACTGAAAGCCGCTGTGATGCCCGACCCATTGGCTGCCCTGGCCGTCCAACAGGGCGCGGTGATTGTCGCCGATGATGCTGCCTACCCACAATATGGCTTCAGCGTGATTTCCTTCCGCAAAGCGGTGATTGACCAAAACCCGACCGCCATTGCCGGCTTCCTGGCCGCCCTTAAAGAAGCCAAATTGCTGCTCAGCCAAAAGCCCGATTCGTATAAGAACCTGCTCAGCGAGCAAAAGCTCGTGCCAGAGCCGCTCATCGCCAGCTATACCATTCCCTATTTTTCAACTTCGGGCGTGCCTTCCGAAGCCGAATGGAACCTGGCCTCAGATTGGGCGATCGCCAAAGGGCTGATCAACACCCGCCCCGCCTATGCCGAAGCGATCAACGGCGGCTATTTGCCAGTACCCTAATGATTGAAGTGCAAGGGCTGCGCTTTGGCTATGCCGGCGCAGCCCCCCTTTTCACCGATTTCAACTGGCAGGTGCAGCGCGGGGAACGTTGGGCTGTGTTTGGCTCATCCGGCTGCGGCAAAACCACCTTGCTCTACTTGCTGGCCGGGTTACACCGTCCACAAGCCGGACAGGTGCGCATTGCCGGGCAGCCATTGCAACGTCCGCGCCCGCATACCGGCCTCATCTTACAAGATTATGGCCTGTTGCCCTGGGCCACCGTACGTCAAAACGCCAGCCTGGGGCTGCGGGTGCGCGATTTTTATGGGCCCGATGGCAAACATGCCCCAGCTGACTTCCGCCCCACGCAGCAAGATGTCACCCCCTGGCTGGAACGGCTTGGATTGCTGCCGGTTGCCGAACAATATCCGGCGCAGCTCTCCGGCGGGCAACGTCAGCGCACGGCCATTGCCCGCACCCTGGCCCTGCAACCCGATTTGCTGCTGATGGACGAGCCATTTTCATCGTTAGATGCCGTCACACGCGAGGCGCTGCAAGACCTGACCTGCGAGCTATGTCAGGAACAAAGCCTGACCCTGGTGCTGGTGACGCACGCCATCGAAGAGGCAGTGCGCATGGGGGAACACATCCTCTTGCTCGGCCAACCGCCCAACAGCAATGCGGTTTGCTTCGAGAACCCATTTGCCAGCTGCCATGTCGCAGCAGATGAAATGGGACGCACCGCGCTGATTCAACAACTACGTCAGGAGCTCAACCGCCGATGAAGCGCCGCGATTTGCTACTTGCCAGCCTGGCCCTGCTTTCCGCCTGGTATCTCCTGGCGCTGATCATTCAACGGCCCATCCTGCCCGCCCCAGACAAAGTCTTGCTGGTCTTTTTTCAAGAACTTGGGCGCGGCCTGTTGCTCCATTTTGCCGCCAGCCTGGGGCGCGCCGTTGCCGGCATGACCATTGCCGTGTTGCTAGCCGTTCCTGCCGGCCTGGGGTTGGGCGCCACCCCCCGCCTCAACCGCTTCTTCTCGCCCATTCTTTACCTGCTCTACCCCATCCCCAAAGTCGTGCTAACCCCCATCGTCTTGCTCTTGTTGGGCATTGGCGATTTGGCCAAAATAACGATGATCGTGCTAATCCTGTTCTTTCAGGTATTGGTATTGGTGCGCGATCAGGCCGCCGGGCTTCCCCCACAACTGTTACACAGTCTGCGCAGCCTGGGGGCCGGACGACGTGCCCTGTTGCGCTTCGTCTATTTGCCCGCTGCGCTGCCCTCCATCCTCACCGCGCTGCGCCAATCCATCGGCACGACCGTTGCCGTGCTCTACGTCACCGAGCTATTCGCCACTCGTTGGGGGTTGGGGTACTACATCTATTATCAAGGCAGCACCTTGCTGAACTACCCCGCCATGTATGCCGGCGTGCTGGCAATGAGCCTGCTTGGCCTTGGGCTCTATTTTGCCGTTGATGGACTGGAACGCCGCCTGTGCCCGTGGAAATTCGTCGCTTAGCCCCAGAGCGCCAACCCGACCCACAGCAACACCGCAAACCACAACGCCAATTGTCCCGAGCCAGCCAGGGCGCGGTTGAGCGTTGCCCCCTCCGCCCGCCACACCAGGCGCAAGGTAGGCCAGGCAAGGGGCAAGCACAAGCCGGTTAGCAACGCCCCAACCGGCAACAACCCGGCCAGCACACACCCAACCGGCAGCAACAGCGCCAACAAAAACAGAAGCATATATTGCCGGCGCGTTGCCTGAGCACCAATGCGGGTTGCCAGCGTGCGCTTCCCTGCGGCCCGGTCGGTTTCAAGGTCGCGCAGATTGTTGACCACCAGAATATTGACGATCAACAACCCAACTGCCACAGAGACCCACCCCGCCGCCGCGCTCAGTCGCCCCGCCTGAACATAATACGTGCCATTGACCGCTGCCAGGCCAAAGAACAGGAACACAAACACCTCGCCCAGCCCATGATAGCCGAGCGGGAACGGCCCGGCCGTATAGGCAATTGCAGCCACAATCGCCGTGACGCCAATGGCCACAATCGGCCAGCCCCCCACCCAGACGAGATACGCCCCCAACAAAACCGCCGCTGCAAACACCACCACCATGCCCAACTTGACCTGCGCCGGACGCAACAACCCCGCTTGCGTCACGCGCAACGGCCCAGCCGTGCGTTGCGCATCGGCGCCGCGCTCATAATCAAACACGTCGTTGGCCAGGTTGCTGCCCACTTGCAGCAACAGCGCTGCCAGCAAGGCCGTCAGCGCTGGCAAAGCCGCAAATTGCCCATCCCACCAGGCCAGGGCAGTGCCAGCCACCACGCCTGCCGCAGCCGCCGGCAAAGTTTTTGGGCGAGCAGCCAACCACCAAATTTTCCATTTGCTCATTGGCATACCTCCATCGTTTTCTCAACCATGCCTATTATAAACGGGTATAATTGAAGTATGGCAAATCTAACTGGTCCGCAACGCGCCCGCTACGTACAAACCATGTTCAGCCAAATTGCTGGACGCTATGACATCCTCAACCGCCTGATGACCGGCGGAATGGATGTGCGTTGGCGGCGAGATACCATCCGCCGCACACAACTACAGCCGGGCGAACGCCTGCTCGACCTGGGCAGCGGAACCGGCGACCTGGCCCGCGAAGCCCTGCGCCAACAACCTGCCGCACAAGTCGTTGCAGCAGATTTTACGCTCAACATGATGTTGGTCGGCAAACGGCATGGCCCGCTGCCCTGGCTTGCTGCCGATGCCCTGCGTTTGCCCTTCCCCGATCACAGCTTCGATGCCATCGTCAGCGGCTTTCTCATGCGCAATGTCGGCGACCTGCCCGCCGCCCTGCTCGAACAGGTGCGCGTCCTCAAACCAGGAGGCCGCCTCGTCATCCTCGAAACAACCCGGCCAACCCGCACACCTCTCTGGCCGTTGGTCTGGGCGCATCTGCACATCGGCATTCCCATGCTGGGCATGTTGGTTGCTCGCAAAGGCAGCGCCTATCAATATCTGCGCGCCAGCACCGAATCTTTCTTGCTGGCCGAAGACCTTGCCGAGCAAATGCTGCGCGCCGGCTTGGGTGGGGTGGGCTTTCAACGTCGCATGATGGGCACCATTGCCATCCATTGGGGCAAGAAATAACATCCCCTTCAGGCCTTTCGCCGGGCACTTTGGGGCAGAAACACTCAGGACAAAAATTTGACAAAAGCGATGAAAATTGGATATAATAATACTATCTCATTCTCATAGAGGAATTTGCGATGAACCACCTTGAATTACATATCCCCGCCATTTCATGCGGACATTGTGTCCACACCATCAAAAGCGAGTTGAGCGAGCTGCCCGGCGTGCACACCGTCCAAGGCGACCCACAAACCAAGCAAGTGACTGTCACTTTTGAGGCGCCGGCCACCGCACAGGCCATCATCGCCCTGCTCAAGGAAATTCACTACCCACCCGAAGAAGTTGCCGCCTGAAAAAACATTTTCTTTTTTCGGTTGCACACCGCGTTTTGTGATATAGTTAACTTGCCAGATGAGAGACTGGCGTTTCTCCTTCTCGCCTGTGGAGGATGGTTTGGGCCATCCTCCACGCTCTTTTAATTGTGGTAGAATGAACAACGAAATCTTTTTGATGAGGTTCGCGCGTGAATACTCCCCTCGATTTACAAACCAAAGCCATTTGGGCCTTGCGCTTCTTATCCGCCGATGGCGTGCAACAGGCCAATTCCGGTCATCCGGGCCTGCCAATGGGCGCAGCTGCCATCGCCTACACTGTTTGGATGCGCCACCTGCGCCACAACCCGCTCAACCCGGCCTGGCCTGACCGCGACCGCTTCATCCTCTCCGGCGGGCATGGCTCCATGTTGCTCTACAGCTTGCTCCACCTCACCGGCTACGACCTGCCGCTGAGCGAATTGCAAGCCTTTCGGCAATGGGGCAGCCGCACGCCCGGGCACCCCGAGGTTGGCCTGACGCCCGGCGTAGAGATGACAACCGGCCCGCTGGGTCAGGGTTTTGCCACCGGCGTGGGCATGGCCATCGCCGAGGCACAACTGGCAGCGCAGTTCAACCGCCCGGGGCATGAAATCATCCATCACTACACCTATGCCATCGTCACCGATGGCGACCTGATGGAAGGGGTAGCCGCCGAAGCCGCCTCGCTTGCCGGGCATTTACAACTTGGCAAGCTCATCTACCTCTACGACGATAACCGCATCTCCATCGAAGGCAGCACAGACCTGGCCTTCACCGAAGATCGCGCCGCCCGCTTTGCCGCCTATGGCTGGCAGGTGCTGCACGTGGCGGATGGCAACGACGTAGACGCAATCGATTCTGCCATTCAACAAGCCAAAGCCGACCCGCACCCCTCACTCATCCTCTGCCGCACGCACATCGGTTATGGCCTGCCAACCCGACAAGACACGCCCAAAGCACACGGCGAGCCGCCCGGCGAAGCCGAATTAAACGCCGCCAAAGCCAATGTCGGCTGGCCAACCGAACCACGTTTCTACCTGCCGGATGATGTGCTGATGCATTTCCGCACTGCCCAAGGGCGCGGCTCTGCACTAGAAGCCGAATGGCAAGCGCGTTGGCAGGCCTATCAGGCCGCCGAACCGGCCCTGGCCGCCGAGCTAAAGCGCCGCCTGAGCGGGCAACTGCCCGAAGGCTGGCAAGCGAGCTTGCCCACCTTCCCCGCCGATGACAAAGGGATGGCAACACGTGCCGCCTCTGGCAAGGCGCTCAACGCCCTGGCAGCTGTCCTGCCCGAATTAACCGGCGGCTCTGCTGACCTGGCCCCCTCAACCAACACCCTCCTGCAAGGTGCCGGTGATTTTCAAGCCGACCAACGCAGCGGGCGCAACTTGCGCTTTGGCGTGCGCGAGCATGGCATGGGCGCGGCGGTCAACGGCATGGCATTACACGGCGGGCTGATTGCCTATGGTGCCACCTTCCTGGTCTTTTCCGACTACATGCGCCCGGCCATCCGCCTTTCTGCCCTCTCGCACATCCCCAGCATTTGGGTCTTCACCCACGATAGCATTGGCCTGGGGGAAGATGGCCCAACGCACCAACCCATCGAACACCTGGCCGCGCTGCGCGCCATCCCCAACCTAGTGCTGCTGCGCCCCGCCGATGCCAACGAGACCGCTGCCGCCTGGCAAGTGGCAATTGCCCGACGCCATGGCCCAACTGTGTTGGCGCTCACCCGTCAGGCAGTGCCAACCCTCGACCGACAACAATTTGCCTCCGCCGCCGGTCTGGCCCATGGCGCCTACATCCTGGCCGACCTGGGCAACCGCCCGCCACAGCTCGTGCTGATGGCTTCCGGCTCCGAGGTCTCCTTGATTGTGCAAGCCGGGCAGCAGCTTGCCGCCGAAGGGCTTGCCGTGCGGCTCGTGTCCTTCCCCAGCTGGGAACTCTTCGCTGAGCAATCCGAAGAGTACCGCAACACCGTCTTGCCGCCGGGCATTCCGCGTTTGGCTGTCGAAGCCGGGGTCTCACTCGGCTGGCAGCGCTGGACAGGCTGCGAAGGCGCCATCATAGCGCTCGATCATTTCGGCGCTTCGGCCCCCTATCAAACGCTGTATGAACAATTTGGCCTGAGCGTGCCGGCCATCGTTGCCCGCGCCCAGCAACTGCTAGCACAGGGAGCGTGAACCATGCGCATTGCCATTGCTTGTGATCATGCTGGCTTTCCGCTCAAAGCCGCCGTCATCGAAACGGTGCAGGCCGCCGGACACACCGTGCTCGACCTGGGCACACACAACACCGAGCCGGTAGATTACCCCGATTACGCCGAAAAGGCCGGGCGTGCCTTGCAGCGCGGCGAAGCCGACCGCGCCATCCTGCTGTGTGGTTCGGGCGTCGGCGCTTGCATCGCCGCCAATAAAATGAAAGGCGTCTATGCCTGCCTGTGTCACGACACCTATTCCGCCCATCAGGGCGTGGAACACGACAACATGAACGCCCTGTGCCTGGGCGGACGCATCATCGGGGTTGAACTGGTCAAAGAAATTGTGCGCGCCTTCCTCTCGGTTGAATTCTCAACCGAGGAACGCCATCGCCGGCGCGTGGGCAAAATTCTTCAGCTAGAAAGCGAGAAATAATTCATGAACAATAGTCAGAAATTATTTGCCGTCGGTCAATCCATCTGGTATGACAACATCCAACGCAGCAGCCTGGAAAACGGCCAACTCGCCGGACAAATTGAACGAGGCGAGATTCGCGGCATTACCTCCAACCCCAGCATTTTCCACAACGCCATTGCCAAGAGCAGTGAGTATGACGCGGCCCTGCGCCCCATGGCCTGGGCCGGCTGGAGCGCCGAAGAAATTTATACACAGCTGACGGTGGAAGATATTCGCGCCGCCGCCGACCTGTTCCTGCCCCTCTATCGCGACAGTCAGGGCGTAGATGGCTACGTCAGCCTGGAAGTCAACCCGCTGCTGGCACGCAACGGCGAGGCCACCCTGGCCGAAGCGCGCCGCCTGTGGAGCCTGGTAGACCGGCCCAATTTGATGATCAAGATTCCCGCCACCCGCGAGGGCCTGCCCGCCATCCGCCGCGCCATTGCCGCCGGCATGAACGTCAACGTCACCCTCATCTTCGCCCTCACCCGCTATGCCGAAGTAATGGAAGCCTATCTTGCCGGGCTGGAAGATCGTCTTTCGGCTGGCCTGCCCCTCAGTGGCGTGGCATCGGTTGCCTCGTTCTTCGTCTCCCGCCTGGATAGCAAACTCGACCCGCAACTCAAGCAACGCGGCGCCAATCACCTGCTCGGCAAGGCCGCAGTGGCCAACTCGCGTCTGGCATACGAAGCCTTTTGTCAAACCTTTGCCGGTGAACGCTGGCAACGCCTGGCCGATGCCGGCGCCCGCGTGCAGCGCCCGCTGTGGGCCTCAACCAGCACCAAGAACCCCGCCTACCCCGACACCCTGTACGTGGACGAACTGGTCGCAGCGCAAACCGTCAACACCGTCCCACCAGCCACACTCACCGCCCTGCTCGACCACGGTCGCACCCAACCCGCCATCCTGGATCACCTGCAAGATGCCCGTCAGATGTTGAACGACATCGAAGCCCTGGGGCTTTCGCTGGCACAGGCCACCGCTGAGCTGGAAGAAGAAGGCGTGCAGGCCTTTGCCACCGCTTTCACCGCCCTGCTGCAAACCATTGAAGAACGTCGCAGCGCAGCTCAGGCAGAGCTCGGCCCATTGAGTCAGGCCGTGCCGCAGCGCGTGCAGCACCTGGCCGAAATCCGCGCCGCACAGCGCATGGCCGAAGCCGACCCGACCCTTTGGACCAACGATGAAAGCGCCCACGCTGAAATTCGCAACCGCCTGGGCTGGCTCGAAGCGCCACAACGCAGCCGCGACCTGTTGCCCGAGCTAAACGGCCTGCTTGAAACCTGTCAGGCCGAAGGCCTGACGCACGTCTTGCTGCTCGGCATGGGCGGCTCGTCCCTCGCCCCCGAGGTGATGAGCCTCTGCTGCCAAACGCACGGGCTCAAGCTCAGCATCCTCGACTCAACCGACCCGGCGCAAGTGCGCGCCGCCGCCGGACGCTCGGCCTTTGGCCGCACCCTGTTCATCGTCTCCAGCAAATCCGGCTCCACCAGCGAAGTAAACGCCTTTTTGGAATATTTCTGGGCGCGCGCCCAACGCGCCCTTGGCCCGGAACAAGCCCGCCAACACTTCATTGCCATCACCGACCCCAACACCAGCCTGGAAAAGCTGGCTAGCGAGCGACGCTTCCGCAAAATCTTCCACGCTGACCCCAGCGTAGGCGGGCGTTACTCAGCCCTGACCGCCTTCGGCATCGTCCCGGCGGCACTCATGGGCCTCAACCTGGAAGAATTGCTCGGGCGCGCCCAAAGCATGGCCGCTGCCTGCGCCCCCGACCAACCCGCCGGACGCAACCCCGGCCTGGTGCTGGGCGCCATCCTTGGCGAAGCCGCCCAACAAGGGCGTGACAAGCTGACCATCATCGCCGACCCGGCGCTCAAGTCGTTTGGCTCTTGGCTGGAACAACTGCTGGCCGAAAGCAGCGGCAAACTTGGCAAAGGCATTGTGCCGATTGACCAGGAAGCCCTGTTGGACGGGCACAGTTACGCCAACGACCGCCTGTTCGTCTACATCCGCCGCAATGGTGCCCTCGATGCTTCCGTGCGCCGCCTGCGCAGCGCCGGCCTGCCGGCGTTGACGCTCGACCTGGCCAACGACCCCGACCTGGCCGCCGCCTTCTACCAATGGGAATATGCCACAGCCATCGCCTGTGCCGTCATCGGCGTCAATGCCTTTGATCAGCCCGATGTGCAAAGCAACAAAACCATCACCCAACAAAAGGTCAAAGCCTATGCCCAAACCGGGCAACTCGACGAAGGGCAGCCAATCTGGCAGGGGCCGGGCGGGCGCGTCTATGGGCTTGCCTTTGCCGGTCTAAATGAAGCCAAAAACCTGGCCGAAGTCATCCAACGCTTTTTGGAGCAGGTGCAGCCCGGCGATTATATCGCCCTCAACGCCTACCTGCCGCGCAACCCGCAAACGCAGGCGCGCCTGCAACGCATCCGCACCGCCCTGCAGCTGCGCAGCGGACGCGCCACCACCCTCGGCTTTGGGCCGCGCTTCCTCCATTCCACCGGTCAACTGCACAAAGGCGGCCCCAATAGCGGCGTCTTCCTGCAAATTACCGCCGACCCCGGCGTAGATTTCGACATCCCCGGTCAGGGGCTCAGTTTTGGCGTGCTTGAGCGCGCGCAGGCACTCGGCGATT
>JAIWNK010000100.1 GCA_020216845.1 Anaerolinea sp.
TGGAAGTGCTGTTACAGCGCGGGCGGCGTGCCTTGCGCATTCACCTGAGCGACGGCACCCTGGATGCACTGATCTAACATCAACAAAACAAGCCCCGTCCCAAAAGGGCGGGGCTTTCATTTCATTTTAACCCTAAAAACACGGTATAATGAAGCAATTTTATTCGCTGCCGAACAACGGCAGACATGTTCATTTGAAACGAGGTTAATACCATGGATCTATTTGAGAAATGCTTCGGATACACTGAAGCCAAAGAGGCAATGCGCACCGGCATCTACCCCTTCTTCATCCCCATGACGGAGAACGAGGGCAGCGAAACCATCTTTCAGGGTCGGCGCCTGATCATGTGCGGCTCCAACAACTACCTGGGCCTCACCACACACCCCAAAGTGCGCGAGGCCGCCAAAGCCGCCATTGATCGCTTTGGCACAAGCTGCACCGGCTCACGCTTCCTCAACGGCACGTTGGAACTGCACGAACAGCTGGAACACGAACTGGCCGAATGGGTTGGCAAAGAAGCAGCCCTGGTCTTTTCCACCGGCATGCAAGTCAACCTGGGCACGGTCAGCTCACTGATTGGGCGCGAAGACTTTGTCATTCTCGACAAGGATGACCATGCCAGCATCGTTGATGGGGCACGCCTGGGCTATGGCAAAATTGAGCGCTTCCGCCACAACGACATTCCCCACCTGGAGCGCGTGCTCAATTCCCTGCCCGCCGAAGGGGGCAAACTGATCGTCGTAGACGGACTGTTTAGCATGGAAGGCGACCTGGCTGACCTGCCCAACATCGTGCCCCTGGCACACAAACACGGGGCGCGCGTGATGGTTGACGACGCGCACGGCATGGGCGTATTGGGCGGCGGGCGCGGCACAGCTGCGCACTTTGGCATGACCGATCAGGTAGACCTGATCATGTCCACCTTCAGCAAGTCGTTTGCTTCCTTGGGCGGCTTTGTCGCCGGCGATGAACCCGTCATCCACTACATCAAACACCATGCCCGCGCCCTCATCTTCAGCGCCAGCATCCCCGCCTCCAATGCTGCCGCGGCCCTGGCCGCCCTGCACGTCATGCGCGACGAGCCCGAACGGATTGAGCGCGTCAACCGCAACGCCGAAAAAATGCGCAACGGCTACCGCTCCCTCGGCTTTGACATCGGCCACTCGGTTACGCCGGTTGTGCCCATCATCATCGGCGACGACCAAAAGACCTTCCTGATGTGGAAACTGCTGTTTGAAGCCGGTGTATTCGTCAACCCGGTCATCAGCCCTGCGGTTGCCCCAGGGCGACAATTGCTGCGCACAAGCTACATGGCAACCCACACCGACGAACAGCTTGACCGCGTGCTCGAAACCTTCGCCAAAATTGGCAAACAGGTCGGCGTCATCTAAATCCGCAAACCATCAAGCAACCGCCCCTCGTTTGACTGCGAGGGGCGGTTTTTTGCTCAAGCTTATTTCAGAAAATAGAGAATGCCGACCGTATCGGGGCCGCAATGACTGGCAATCGTTGCCCCGGCATGGGTGATGCAAATTTCACCAATCTGAGCACGTGCCCGCAGCTCATCAACCAGGTATTGCACATCTGCATCGCAGCCCGTATGGGTGACAAACACGCGCTGCAAATCTACATTCGGCAGATGACTGCTGAAATCATCCAACATCGAATTAAGCGCCTTCTTGCGCGAACCGCCGATCTTTTCCTTGACGCCCAACGTGCCATCCGGACGCACCTCAATCACCGGACGAATGCGCAACAGACTGCCGACAACATGCTGCATGGCAGAACAGCGCCCACCCTTGTACAGATAGTCCAACGTATCAATCACAAAGGTCGTGTGCAGCTTGGGAACCAACGCCTCAATCTGCGCCTTGATTTCCAGCGCCGAGAGGCCCTGATCGCGCAGCTCAGCAGCCCGCAACACCAACAAGCCAATGCCCGTTGAAAGATTGAGCGAATCAATCACATGCACAGGGGGGCGATTGGCATCGCGTGCCTGCGCGGCCAAAATGGCATTCGGCAGCGTGGCCGAAAGTTTGGAAGAAATACCAATATAAATAATTTCATTGGGGGTGTCGAAAAACTCGAGGAAGTCGCCCACCGGCGGAGCAGAGGTCTTGGGCAATTCGCCATATTGCTCCACTTCCCCAAACAATTCGGGCAAGCTCAGTTCACCATCGCGAACGTTGCGCCCGTGAATATAGACTTGCAGCGGAATGGCGCGAATGCCAAAACGCTGCCGGAGCTCTGCGCTCAGGTCAGAGCAGCTATCGGTTGTGATTTCTATCATTTGTACACCTTCAAAAACGAATAACAAAAAAGAATGCGCTTTTCTTTATTATAGCACACCCACAGTACCAAAAGAAAATCTCCGGGCCCCCGCCGGAGATTTTCTAAGAGAGAGGAGATATGGATTTGTTCACAAGCGCCGCACTGTCGTTGTGCGCTGCGCTGATTGTGCAGAAAGAGAAGTGTAAGCCGCCCGTGAGCCATAAGCAGGCTCCGGCACGTATTCCGGCTCGGGGCGCTCGGCAGCAACAAAGTGAGCGCTGCGATTGCCCGCAAGCGGCTGTGGGCTAACGGCAACCGGGCGTTGAATCGGTGCGGGCGTTGCCGGGCGCTGCACCGGTGCGGGCGTTGCCGGGCGCGGATAGGCATTTTGCGAGCGAGCAGAGGGCACTGCTTGTGGGCGCGCCGGCGAAACGGGTTGTGACTGAACAGGCTGCTGCTCGGTCAGGCGCTGCCATTGCGATGCCCTCTGCGCCTCAGCGGGCTGCTCAATCGCCGCAGCACTGAACAAACGCATCCCCGACGTGGCAAAAGAGCCAATCAACAGAATGCGCGTCACCCACACCAACAAAGCGACAAAAATGGGCGCCGTCACGGTGATCGTCGTCGGCTTGACAATCGCCGCACTCATGGTTGTGTGGCCGTGAATGGCGAGCGAAACTCCCCACCAGGTCAGCAGGGCGTTCATCGTTGCCGCAAGCAACCAGGCCCCGAACAAGAACCACACCTCGCGCTGCTCAGGCTGTTCGCTTTCGGGGATGAAAAGCCGGGCAATACCGGCAAAATCAATCCCACAAAAAGCAATCGCAAGAATGGCCGCCCACGAAATGCCCAGAAAACGCTGATCGCCAAGCAAATCGGCCAGGGCCACATTGGTCGTGCTGAAATTGAACAGCTCAAACGCCAGCAACCCGACCGTCAACAACAGCCCCGTCAACAAGCCGCGGTTGCGCAACAACCACATGCCAATTGTGTTGGGGCGAACTGGAAAAGTTTGTGTCATACGCATTTTATGCCTCCAAAAGAAGAACTTTTGTTCTATTCGGTAACTAAATACAGTTTAGAACAATTATTCTATTTTGTCAATAGGCAATTTGCGCAAAATTTGTAGTCCGCTGCACAGATTGACAATGACAATCATACACAGGCTTATTTAAATCCGTTGTGTGACAGACACTTTCTAATCCTTGGACAAAAAAGTCAAACAAAGTGTTGCCCCAAACAATGTTTGACCTTTTATCTGAACCTCAAAAAGCTGAGAGCAACGCAGCATTTCTGCAACAAATTTTTGCCAATATTTTTTATTGATTACCAAACAGGAACGGTTTCACGTCTTGTATCAAGCGAACCAACTCACCATGATTGTGTCTTAAAAGCGGATGCTGCCACACCTCTTGAACATCTCTGCAACACTCGCTAGCCAGCGCATTGCCAATCTTTTCAAATGGCTTCTTCAAATCGCTTTTCAATTCCTCCGGCTCAGATAACACACCCAAAACATACACCCTATCTCTCAAATCGCCCGGAATTTTCTCACAAATGCTATCAAACCGGCCTGGAAATTGATTGTCATAATCCAGCAACAAAACAACCCTGCATTGCTCAAACTTGCGCAAATGATTGATATTACCGTCTTTCTTAACATATTCAACCACAGACGCCCATCCACCAGCTGTATCCAAGATCTGTATAGTTCTTGAGTTAACGCCAGGATGCAGCACAAATCCATTTGCCATTTGCCGGTTCGCATCATCTTCCGGCAACACCAATACATGCGGGCGATACCGATCAATCATTCCCAAAGATCTCCAAGAGTAAGTGCTTGAATCAAGTCACCGCTCGGCCTCAACTCACTCAGTGAACGAATCTGCGTTGGTTCCAGATGGGTTTTGCGGTTGAGGATGAACGTATTTTCATCCGAAAACTTACGAATGATCTCGGGATTGTGAGATGTAACCAAAATTTGCCCACGTTCTTCAAACGCTTTACGTAGTGCCATAGCAAACAGCCCTACTTCAGATAAAGACAAATAACTATCAGGCTCATCCCAAAAGCAAAACAGCGGCCCGTAAGCATAATTAGCAGCCAAGACCAGTGCAGCCAAGAAAAAACATTTCTCACCGTCCGACAAATCATCAAACTCCACCTGCAGAAGAGCCTGATTTTGCGCAAAACGGACTTGCAAATTTTTAGCATCAGCTCCTATCGGCTTGTTTAGAAAATCCAACAAATCCGGCATTAAATCTTTTAGATACTTTTCAATACGCGTATATGATGCCGGATAACGGCTAAGCACCCCCAAAAACCATTGTGCAAAGTTAGAACCATCTCGTTTGGGCTCAAGCGTCTCGCCGCTGGAAACGCCTTTCATCAAGGCGGGGATAGGGGACAAGATAACCATTTGCGACAACCATGTTTTGAACAAATGCAGTGCGCCAACAGATTGTTCCTGAACAATGGGTAAAGCTGCCAAGTGCCAGTCTACGAGGAACTTAACCTCCTTGGCTTGCGGAATATCATAAAACGTTACTTGCGCCTGCTGTCGCAAAAAGATCGGTCTGTCATCCACGCTTAATTGCTCTTCTAACACTCTCAGCTCATGAAAGCCTCGCGGCAACTCCAGTGCCAGCACATATTTGTAAAGCGCCTGATCCAGTAACACCTCTACTTCAAAACGGATTGGCACATCAGCACGACCACGCGCAAAATCCTTGGGACTGAGCAACGGCTCCGGCGCTGCCAAATCCCGCATGCGATTGGTGCCACGGGCTATGCTTTGCAGCACTTGCAAAGCAGCAGCAATGGTTGATTTTCCCGTACCGTTTTTGCCAATTAACAAAGCGGAAGGCATTCCGGCCAAATTCAATTCAAAATTCTCAAGGCAGCGAAAATTATGAACATAGAGTCTTTGCAGCATACAGGCTCCTTATAACAAGACATAAAAGCACGCTCTACTCTAATTATAATCTCTTTATGCAGAGCTCACGCCTCAAAGAGCCTGCCATAAAAATGGTGACCCTAAACCTACCATAAGTCAAGTATTGCCAGGAAAAGAGTTAGTTCAATCCTCTAGGACTGTTGGAAAATTTGATGCACTTTCTGATGCGTCTCTGACTTTGCCAGGCCCAAGACGCGGTCTTCGGCTTGCAGCACCAGGCTACCGTTTGGAATCAAGAATTGCTCACCACGCGCAACCAGCACAATCAAATAATCGGGCGGCAGCTTAATTTCAAAAATGGCCTTTTGCTCCACTGCGGAACCGGGACGCACGACCACCTCCTGCAACACGCCCTTCCAGCCATGCAGGTACGTAGCCTCCAATGGATATTGCGGCTCTGCCGGGCTCGCATCATCCAGTTTCAGCAAGCGCGCCATCTGCGTCAAGGTTGTGCCTTGAATCAGCACCGAGCTGATCACAACAAAAAACACGACGTTAAAAATCAACCCCGAATCGCCCATCCCGGCCAATTGCGGATACGTGGCCAAAATGATTGGCACAGCCCCGCGTAGCCCCACCCACGAGATAAACAGCTTTTCGCGCCCGCTAAACCGAAACGGCAGCAAGGTCAAAGCAACACTGATGGGCCGGGCAACAAAGATGAGCACAAAGGCCAACAGCAAACCAGGCAAAATCACCGGCAGCAACTGACTCGGAAAGACAAACAACCCCAAGGTGAGGAACATAATCACCTGAAACAACCAGGCCAGGCCATCATAGAAGCGTGATAGGCTGCGTTTGTGCAAAAAATCTTCCCGACCGAGCGTTAGCCCCATCAAATAGACTGCCAAAAAGCTGCTGCCGCCCAAAAAGGCCGTTGCTGCAAAGGCTAACAGCACAACGCCCAGCGTCAACACCGGATACAAGCCATCGTAGCCCAGGCGCAGGCGATTAATGAACACCAACAACAGCTTCCCAAACAACAAACCGGCAATTCCACCAATCAGCATTTGCTTTACAAACAACAGCAACAAACTCCAGCCCGATTGTTCCGGCGACTGAATCAATTGGATGAAGCCAATCGTCAAAAAAACAGCCATGGGGTCGTTGCTGCCCGACTCAAATTCCAGCAAAGCGGATAAGCGTCCCTTCAGACGCACTCCCTGCGAGCGCAAAATGGCAAAAACCGCCGCTGCATCGGTCGAAGAGATGATTGCCCCAATCAACATCCCTTCCAGCAAAGGAATGCTCAGCAGCCAATGCGCAGCCAGCCCAACCACAGCTGCGGTGATAAAAACCCCGACGGTTGCCAGAATTAGCCCCTCTTTGAACACGATGCGAATGCTATCTGCTTTTGTATCCAAACCACCCGAAAACAGAATCACAGCCAGGGCAAAAAAACCAATCAACTGAGTAACAAAAGGGTTATCAAAGTAAATGCCCCCCACGCCCTCCGAGCCCGCCAGAATGCCAATCAGCAAAAAAAGCAGCAATGCCGGCACCCCAAAGCGGTCCGAGAGCTTACTTGCCATCGCACTGAGGATGAGCAAAATTGCCATCACTCCAAAAAACACTTCTATTGAAATATTCATTCCATCCAACAGCAAACCTCTACAAAATTTTTAGCAACGTCTTATCCCCCAAAGTCAATTCTGCGTATGTTTTGCATTATACTATTCCAACTGCAAAATTCGCAATTCAAATTTCAGCTCGAAAGGGTTTTCAACACATGCAAACACTTCTTCTCAACGACCTTTTCGCCTGGCTGGGTCTGACGGGCAGCCTGGTGCTGCTGCTCTCCGTCAGCTTGCCCATGTTCTTTTACCGCGGCAAGCACGGACAGCGCTACGACCTGCGCAATCACTTCATTTCAGAATTGGGTGAAGTGGGCGTTTCGCGCCTGGCTTTTGTGTTCAACACCGGCCTCATCCTCGGCGGACTGTTGCTGCTGCCTTTTTGCATCGGCCTGGGACGCTCGCTGCCCGGCACGTGGGGCACGCTGGCTGGCATCGCCGGCGCCCTGGCTTCGCTAGCCGCCGTGCTGGTCGGCGTCTTTCCCATGAACAACATGGCCGCGCACATCCCCGCGGCGACCTGGTTCTTCCGCCTTGGCCTGGTGACGATTGCCCTGTTCACCCTTGCCATTGCCAATCAGCCCAGCGATGCCGTGTTGGTGCCGCGCCTCGTCAACTTCGTCGGCGTGCCGGCCATTTTGGTCTATGCGGCCTTCCTCTACCTCAGCCCGCGGGATCCGCAAAGCAATCAGGGCGAGCTGCAACCCGGCGAACATCGTCAACGCCCGCGCTTTTGGCTTGTGCCCATGTTGGAATGGGCCATCTTCATCAGCACCCTGGTTTGGTTCCTATCCTCGGCGCTCAACATCTTGCTGAAATAAAAAACACTCCCCGGATCGCAGCTTTCCGGGGAGTGTGCTTTTGACAAATCGCTTAGGCCATCGAGGCGTTCAGCGCGTCCAACGAAGCCGGTGTTGGGCGCAGCTTTTCTGCCGGCAGGCGGTTGAGCGCTGTTTCGGGCAAGTGATAGGCATCAAACAACGTCGGTGCATTGGGGTTGATGTAAATCAGGCCGGTCAACAGCTGCCGGTTTTGCGCCGCTTCTTCCAACACCCGAATGGCCTGGAAGCGATCGGTCGGGTCATAGTCTTGGGCCAGCTTCTTCAGCACAATCATCGAACCATCGTGCAAGGTCACCTCACGGGCACTACCTTCTTCGAAATCCTCAATCGTAATTTCCTCGCGCGGCGGAATGTAAGAAATCTCATGCAGCGCTTCTTCGTGTTCGCGCCCAAAGGTATACGAATGGATCGAATCATCCTGATTGTGGAAGGTGACGCACGGGCTAATCACATCCAACACAGCGATGCCGCGGTGACTGAAAGCAGCTTTGATCAGTTCCTTCAGCTGTTTGGGGTCGCCCGCAAAAGAACGCGCCACAAAGGTGGCGTTGGAAGCAATCGCTTCCAGGCACAGGTCAATCGGCATGAATGGATTGGTGCCCTGATGCTTGAGGTACAAGCCCTTTTCAGAGGTGGCGGAGAACTGCCCCTTGGTCAGGCCATAGACACCGTTGTTTTCAACGATGTACACCATCGGCAAGTTGCGGCGGATGAGGTGCTTGAACTGCCCCAAACCAATGCTAGCCGAATCGCCATCGCCGCTAACACCAATGCCGCGCAACGACAGATCAGCAAACATGGCACCCAACGCCAGCGAGGGCATACGTCCATGCAGGCCGTTGAAGCCAAACGAGCGGCTCAAGAAATAGGTCGGGCTCTTGCTAGAGCAGCCAATGCCACTGAACTTCAACACCGTTTCGGGGACAATATCCAGCTCATAACAAGCCGCCACAATCTGACTGGCAATGCCATTGTGACCGCAGCCCTGACAAAGTGTGCTGGGTGCACCCTTATAATCGGCGCGGGTCAGCCCGGCCGCGTTGGTCGTTGAACGAACTTCCTGGTTGGTCATGGTTATTTCTCCTCTTGCGCCAAAATGGCTTCTCGTACCCAATCAGCCGTCAGCGGCATACCGTCCATGTGAGCGGTCTTGCGCAACGAGCGGCAATCATCCGGCAGGTTGATGGTCAGCAATTGCCACATTTGTGAATCGCGGTTCATCTCCACCACATAGGTACGCTCATGCGTGCGGATGAAATCATACACTTCGTCGGCAAAAGGCACGGCCCGCACGCGCAGATAATCGGTTGGCAGGCCTTGCGCCGCAAGCTGATCTTGCGCTTCGATGATGGCCGGGTCGGTCGAACCATAGGCCAGAATGCCAACCCGGGCGCCTTCCTTGCGTCGAATTTCGGGCTTGGGCAGCACCAGACGGGCCGTCTCAAACTTGCGTGCAATGCGGGCAAACACCCGTTCCCAGGTTTCAGCTTCTTCGCTGTAACGGCCATATTCATCATGGCCGGTGCCGCGCGCAAAATAGGCGCTGCGCGGATGGCGGTTGCCCGGCACCGTGCGGTAGGGCACGCCATCGCCATCAATATCCAGGTAGCGGCCCCAATCGCCGTTGCGTTCGGTCAGCATCTTTTCCAGGTCTTCTTCCCACAACACCTTGCCGCGCTGAATCGGCGTATCGGGGTATTGGAATTTGGGCGTCATCCACTGATTCATACCCAGGTCGAGGTCGCTCATCACAATCACCGGCGTCTGAAACTGCTCAGCAAGATCCAGGGCACGCCAACCGAACTCGAAGCATTCATTGACCGAACCCGGCATCAGCATAATGAATTGCGTGTCGCCATGGCTGATGAAATAAGCCTGCGTCATATCACACTGCGCCGTGCGCGTGGGCAAACCGGTGCTTGGGCCCACCCGCTGCACATCCCACACCACCAGGGGCACTTCGGCATAATAGGCCAGGCCAAGGTATTCAGACATCAAGCTCAGGCCCGGGCCCGAAGTAGAGGTCATGGCGCGCAGCCCAGCCCAGCCTGCGCCGACCACCATGCCAATGGCGGCCAACTCATCTTCCGCCTGCACCACAGCACAGGTTTGCTTGCCAGTTTCCGGGTCGGTGCGCAAGGCGGGCACATATTCCTGAAACGCCTCCGCCAACGAAGAAGCCGGCGTGATGGGATACCAGGCCGCAAACTGCATCCCGCCATACAGGGCGCCAATCGCCGCCGAGGTGTTGCCATCGGCCATGATGTAGCCTTCGGTGGCGTTCATCCGTTCCACGCGATAGGCATCGCGCTTTTGCAAATTGGCCGCCGCCCATTCGAAAGCAGCCTTGGCCACGC
>JAIWNK010000101.1 GCA_020216845.1 Anaerolinea sp.
CAAAGTTGGAAGCAATCGGCTTTTCCTTGCCCTTGAAGTGATACTGAAGCGCTTGATGAATCACATCCAGGTCAATCCCCAACAACTGCGCCAACACACCCACATACACCATGTTGGCAATGTAATCACGCAGCTTGGGCGCAACATCGGCATCCTTGACCAGCTTCTTAACCGGCATGGGATAGACGATAATATCGCTGCGCGTAATCGGCGCCTTGATATCATCGGCATATAACAACACGCCCCCCGGCACCAAAAATTCCTGCTCTTTGGCAAACGTGGCGTGATTCATGGCAACAACAATATCATCTTTTGCCACCCGCGCCAGGTAGCCATCCTTGCTAACCCGGATGGTGTACCAGGTGGGCAAGCCCTGAATATTCGAAGGGAAGATATTCTTCCCCGAAACCGGAATGCCCATGCGGAACAAGGACCGCAAGAGAATGTTGTTTGCCGTCGCGCTACCGGAACCGTTGACTGTGCTAAACGTGATGCAAAAATCGTTCACAATCGGGGTTCCATCCAAATGGGGGTGAACTTCTGTCATTTTAGCTCCTCAAACGAATTGATCCATTCGAAACCGTGTCATTACTCAAAACGATACGAACGAACCGTCGGCGTCCGTTCCGTGATCAAATGCATGTGCTCCAATAACGTCCGATAACCATCCTCCAACTGTCCGGCGCAAATATTTTCCACCATCCGCTGATGATATTGCCACACGCGCCGCAAATACACCAGGTCGGTGTACACGTTCAAACCAATTGCCTCATACAAATCCCAATAAGCCGCCAAGAGGCCAGTGACAAATGGGTTCTCCAGACGGCGGTAGATGCACAAATGCAGCTGACGATGCTCCTGATGCGGAATTTGCGCCGGCGAACCATCCAGCTTGAGCAAAGCACTGCGCACAAGCTCACGCAGCTCTGCCTGATCGTCAGCCGTCAGGCGGCTGACCGCCTCATACCAATAAGCTGTTTCGACATGAATGCGTAAATCGGCAAAGGCCGCAAACGCGTTTTCGTTAATCGCCGCGGCATATTGCACACTGCGCAAAACCGCCGGCTCAAAGGCATAAGGCACGCGACGAATGCCGGTTTTGGGGCGCACCTCCACAAACCCCAGGGCGCGCGCCACTTCGAGCTGCTCGCGCAAACTGGCAATGCTGATGCCCAAGGTGCGGCTCAGCTCGGCCAACGAAGGCAGCCGGTCACCGTTCTCGGGCTTCAAGTGCGTTAGATATTGCAAAAACTCAGAGGGCTCAATCGTCATGGTGACTATCTATCAATTAATCAGATTATTCTGACTATTGGAGTATAGCACGCCACAAAAACCCCTGTCAAGTGACTTTTGTCCATGAGAAACGCCTAGAAATGTCAGACCAGGCCGAGCATTTCCGGCAGCAGCATCAAGGCCTGTCCCAAACGTGTGCCCGACCAGGTCAGCAGACTGCCATCCACAAAATGAATGCGCCCCTGCCGCACCGCCCGCGTGCGCGCCAGCGACTTTTCAATTTGTTGCCTGTGCGGCTCCGCAAAGGCAAAGGGCTCGCTAGGCAGCAAAATCACCTGCGGGTCGGCGCGCAGCACCTCTTCGCGCCCCACCCGCGGATAGCGCACATCGCGTTCCCCCGCTTCTTCTTCCTCGCCCAACCCCAAATCTGCCTGCAACGGATAGTGACGCTGCCGCTGTGCAAACACATTCTGCCCGCCGAACAAGCGCAGCAGGTCATTGCAATACGTATCCTGATTGAATGTCATCCACCACGGTCGCCCGGAAAATTCATCCTGCCAGATCGGGCAAAAATACTGCCAGGGCTCAATATCCGCTGCGGTCCACTCGCAGCGTTCCAGCGCCTCTTCCAGCAAGCGCACCCGCTGAGCGGCCTCCTCGCTGCGGAAGATGCCCACCATGCGCCACAGCATCTGAATCGTCTCGCGCACCGTGTGTGGCGTCACCGTCCAAACCAACACACCACCGCGTTGCAACGCCGAAACCAGCGAAAATGAATTTTCATCGCGGCTTGCCAGCACCAAATCGGGCTTCAGGGCCAAAATATCGCTCAGACGGGCGTCTTTTGGCCCGCCAACATGCGGCAGGCGCTGTGCCGCCGCCGGGAATACGCAATAGTCCGTGCAGCCAACAACCATGCTGCCCAGGCCCAAATCGAACAGGCTCTCGGTCAGCGAAGGCACCAGGCTGACCACGCGATGCGGGGGAGATGTCAAGTCCAGCAACTCTTGCTCGCTCATGCCTGCTCCATGCGGCCCAAGGCCCAACCAGCCACCAACGCCACAGCCTGCGGCAAAGCCGCCTCATCGAAATCAAAGCGCGGATGATGATGCGGGGCATTCAACCCTTTTTCTTCGTTGGCCGAGCCAACGAAGACCATGCAACCCGGCACCTGTTGCAAGAAGAACGCCCAATCTTCTGACCCCATCGTGCGATATTCGCCGATCAGCTGCGCTTCGGGCAAGATGCGCCTCGCCACACTGCGCACCTGCTCGATCACCGCGGCATCATTGATGACCGGCAAAGTCAGGTCGCGCACTTCAATCGTCACGGCACAGCCCATTGCTGCCCCAACGCCTCGGACAATTTGCTCAAAGCGCTGCCGCAGCGTTTGCCCAACCGTCGGTGTGAACCAACGCAACGTGCCGCGCAGCTCCGCCTGATCGGGAATGACGTTGAACGCCTCACCGGCGCGCAAGCTGCACACGCTCACCACCGCCGCTTCAAGCGGGGCGACATTGCGCGCCACCACGCTCTGCAAAGCTGTGACAATTTGCGCAGCAGCCAGCAACGGGTCGGCGGTCTGATGTGGGCTTGCCCCATGCCCGCCGCGCCCCTGCACCTGCACCCGAAAGACCGCCGAGCCAGCCATCAGCGGCCCAGCAGAAATGGCCATCGTCCCCACCGGAAAATCATTCCACAAATGCACTGCCAGTGCTGCCACCGGCGACTGCCCTTCCAGCGCCCCCTCAGCAATCATCCGCTCAGCGCCATTCAGGCCCTCTTCTGCCGGCTGAAAGACCAGCATCACCGAACCAGACAATTCGGCACGGTGCTGCTGCAGCAAGCGCGCCACCGTCAGACCAATGGCCACATGGCCATCGTGCCCACAGGCGTGCATCTGCCCGGCCTCACACGAGGCATACGGTGCGCCCGTCTGCTCTTCGATTGGCAGTGCATCCATATCGAAGCGCAGCAAAACACACGGGCCCGGCCGCGCCCCTTCAATCAACGCCACCACGCCCGTTTCAGCAATGCCACTGCGCAGCTCCAGCCCCAATTGGCGCAGCTCGCGCACCACCACGCCGGCTGTGCGCACCTCGCGGTAGCCCAATTCCGGGTGCTGATGCAGATCACGCCGCAAGGCCTGCGTATAGGGAAAAAGCTCTCGCGCTTCTTGCAATAGGTTCATCATCGCTCACCACCAGAAGCAAATTATTGACGAAAAACCACCCGCCGAAAACCGTGTTCATAACGCGGCGCGTCGGGTGTGCTATCTTCGGTATGCGCGCTACGTTGGCGCTCATCAAAAGCGGCCAAATCAGCGCCCACCTGACTGCGATGTTCGTGCAACGCCCGCAGGCGTTGTTCCCAATAAGCCGTCACATCCAGGCGCACATTCGGCTGAGCGGTCAGTGAGAACCACACCTCGCGCGCCGACCAGGGCTGCAAGCCCTCCGCCAACAACTCAGGGAAGAACATTGGGTTGCCTGCCGCCGGAAAGACCGCATCCATCACAAGCTGTCCCGCCGCACGGTGATCGGGGTGATTGATATAGGTATCATGCACAAACACATTGGTCGGGTCGCAGCTGACCACCACTTGCGGGCGCTCCTGCCGGATGAGGCGCACCACCTGTCGGCGTGCTTCCAGGTCCGGCACCAAATAGCCATCCGCAAAATCCAGGTAGCGGATGGAATGCACGCCCAGGATGGCCGCGGCGGCGCGCTGTTCGGCCTCGCGCAGGGCAATCAGCGCCTGCGGGTCAGCCGGTTGGTCTTTGACGCCCTTATCACCATGCGTCAGCAGTCCATAGCGCACCTCGTGTCCGGCTGCCGTCCAACGCGCAATTGCTGCACCACAAAAGAATTCCGGGTCATCGGGATGAGCAAGGATGACCAAAATGCGCTGCGGCTCGAGCCACCCTTCGGGAGAAAGTTCACCTACGGTCATCATTCGGCATTCTCTGGCCTGACTTCCTGTTTGGATTCATCCAGCAGCTTGATTTCACTCTTGTCGTACGTGCGCACGACTCCATCCAGCAACAACACCATCACCTTGCCGGCCAACGGCGAAACATCCACAACCTTGCCTTCGCCATGCGGGGTGAGGACGCGCTTGTTCCGCTTGGGCAAACCAGCACGCGCTTCAGCATATTGAGCATATTCATAGCACAGGCAACAGCGCAAACGCCCACACATGCCGGTGATTTCGGTTGGGGTCAGCGAAATGTTCTGTTCCTTGGCCATGCGAATGGAAATGGAGCTGAAATCCATCAAGAATTTGCAGCAGCAGCGCGTCTCTAACCCACAGGCGCCCATGCCGCACAGCAGCTTGGCCACATCGCGCGGGCCAATCTGCCGCAGCTCGACCACCGCCGGGGTATAAATGCGTTGCATATCCTGCCGCAATGACTTCAGCTCCACCTTGTCATCCGTATCGGCACCGAAGAGAATCGTCAGGCGCGTGCCATCGAAGCTATATTCGGCAGCCACGACCTTAATTTGCGTCAGCTTGAGTTCAGCGGCGCGCTGTTTGCAAGTTTCGACCACCTCAGGCTCTTTGTCTTTCCAGCTCTGCCGTTGCAACAAATCGCGCGGGGTCGCAATGCGCTCCACCGCTCGCCAACCGCCTTCCGGCATCTGCGGGTCAGGCACCATCAGCACCACTTCGCCCAGTTGCCAGCCGCGCGTCGTTTCAACCACCACATGATCCCCCACCTGAATGGTGGGCAAATGGGTTGCCTCGAAATGATAGATTTTGCCTACTTTTGAAAAACGAATGCCCACCACCAAGGGTTGAGCTGCATCGGACATCACCGGTTCACCTCTTTATCTGAATGCGCACGCGCCATCCGCTGCTGATAAGCAACCACTTCGCGGCGCATCTGTTCAAATTGCTGTAACAGGTCTTGATCACTCCCGCGGTAACGGCGCACCATCTGCCGGGCGCACTGCGTACAACCGCGCATTGCCCGATACGCATCCGAATCACAGGTCAGGCAGCTGCCAAGGCGTACCATCAACAACACAAACGCCTGCTGATCTAACGGGTCTGCCTGAGCAGCTGTCACCCGGTCTACCAACGCCTGCCATCCCTCACCGCGTAGCGTCCGCAAACAGGGGATGACCCGCAAGGGAAAGATCAATTCTGTGTCCGAATTATACATCAATTTGTGCTCCCCTCAGCAGCAGGTTTTTTGCTCGCCTTTGCCGATCGGGCAGCCTCTTCACGAGCTGCATTGGTCGGGCGAATGCTGGCATAGTAACTGGCCGGGCGCATCAGGCGTTGTTTGTTGAAAATGTGTTGCTGCGTGCGGTTGACACTGGCAATTTCGTAATCATGATCCATCTTGATCGCATCGAATGGGCAATATTCAGCACAAAAGCCGCAGTTCATGCAAATGTCAATATCAATCGAAAACTCTGCCGGTGCAGTAATTGGCTTGCCCGTCACCGGGTCGCTGCCGCGCACAATCCAAATGCACTGCGGCGGACAGGCCTTGGCACAAATGCCGCAGGCCGTGCAGCGCAGGTTCTGCTCACCATTGGGGCCCTCATCATAAACCAGGAAGGGCAGATAACGAAACTCCTCCGGAACGGGCAACTTTTCTTCCGGATATTGAACGGTGACGATGCCGCGCACATCGCTGCGGCGGCGCTGCTCAATCCCTTCGGCGGTGCGGTAACGCCGCCGCCCGCGCCGAATATCTTCCAGGTAGGTGTCGGCAAAGTGCCGAAAAGTGACCCACATGCCACGCACAATACCCCAACCGTTCATTCCATCCTCCTAGCGGTCCACTTCACCGAGCACAATATCAATGGAGCCCAACACGGCCACCACATCGGCAATTTTCTCGCCGCGCGCCATCGTCGCCAGGCTGGTCAGGTTGATGAAAGATGGTGCCCGCACGTGATAGCGCAAGGGGTTGGGCTTGCCATTCGAAACAACATAAAAGCCCAACTCGCCCTTGGGGCTTTCCACCCGCCCATAGGCCTCACCCGCCGGCACGCGCACCAGGTGTTGCGGCTTGCCATTCATTACCGGGCCTTCGGGCAGGTCACGCAGCACCTGCTGCAAAATGCGCAGGCTCTGCCGGGCCTCATCCAGGCGCAAGAGATAGCGGTCATAGATATCGCCATGATAGCGCACCGCCACATCGAAATCAAAGCGCTCATAAATGCTATAAGGGTCCGCCCGGCGCACGTCATAAGGCACGCCCGAGGCACGCAAAACCGGCCCCGAGGCCGAAAGGGCAATCGCCTGCGCGTCGGTCAGCACGCCCACGCCCTCGCAACGCCCGCGCACAATTTCGTTCTTGGTCAGGTAAGCATCCATCTCGTCAATCTTGCGCGGCAAGCGTTCCAACACAAGCTCTTTGACCTTTTCCAGCACCCCTTCGGGCAAGTCGCGCACCACCCCGCCAAAGCGGAAGTAATTACACATCATGCGCGAGCCCGAAACAGCCTCGAAAATATCCAGAATCAATTCGCGTTCCTGAATGGCATACAGCGATGGGGTGAAAAAGGCGCCCAAATCGTTGAGCAAAAAGCCAATCGAAAAGAGGTGCGTCATGATGCGCGTCAGCTCCGCCATCATCACCCGCAAATACTCAGCTCGTTCGGGCGGCTGAATGCCCATCAATTTTTCCACCGCCAGGGCGTAGCCAAAATTGTTCGCCATCGAGGTCGTGTAATCAAGCCGATCGGTGAAGGGCATGTTTTGCAAAAAGGTGTTGCGCTCACCAATCTTTTCGTGATTGCGATGCAAATAGCCCATGACCGGTTTCAGGTCTACGATCGTCTCGCCTTCCAACTGCACCACCATGCGGAAGACGCCGTGCGTCGAGGGGTGCTGCGGACCCAGGTTGACAATCATCGTGTCGGTGTGTATGCCCTCATCGGCCCGCCGCTGAAATTTGGCATACAAGGCATCTTCGCCTTGCGGCTGCCAGGAATCCGGGTCAAAATCGGGCGGGTATTGCAGGTTGTCGCCATACGGGTTCCCATCCTCCGCCCGGCGCACATGCCCTTCGGGCCAACGGCTCTTGAATGGTTTGACCTCTTCTTCAAAGAAAGGCTCGCGCCAATCCTTGCGCAAGGGGTGACCGGCAAAACCTTCCCACAGCAAAATGCGCCGCAAATCGGGGTGACCGACAAAGCGCACGCCCAACAGATCCCACACCTCACGTTCCTGAAATTCAGCCCCCGGGTAAAGTGGCGTCAGCGAAGGCACCTGTGCCTGCTCGCGCCCGGTGACCACTTTCAACACCAGCGCACTGCCGCCCGTCGAACGATACAAATGATAGACGACTTCCATGCGGTCTTCCGGGAAATAATCCACCGCCGTGACCGAGGAAAGATAATCATATCCGGCCTGATCGCGCAACCAACGCGCCACATCGTTCAGGTGTGCGGCTTGCACAAGCCAACCGCCATAGCCAGGGCGCGCATCCGCCTGCACCCACTCGGGGAATTGCTGATCGAGCAAGGGATGTTCACTCATCGGCTTCCTCCTCTGCGCCAGTGTGGGCGGCCTGCTTACGGATGAGCGGCAGCTTGCGCGGGTCAATCAGGTCGGGGCCCAACAAGGGCACCGGAATGGGTTCACTGGGCTGTTTGGCATACCAACGCATCTCGCCCAGCTTCTCCTGACTGATCTTGCGCTGCAGGGTCATCAGCCCATGCAACAAGGCCTGTGGCGTTGGCGGGCAACCCGGAATGTAGACATCCACGGGCAAGAATTTATCCACCCCCGCCACCACGCTATAGCCTTCTTTGAAAGGCCCGCCCCCCGAGGCACAGGCGCCCATGGCGATCACATACTTCGGCTCGGACATTTGATTATAAAGCCGCACAATCTGCGGAACCATTTTCTTCGTCACCGTGCCAGAGACAATCATCACATCGCTTTGGCGCGGGCTGGCGCGCATCACCTCCATGCCAAACCGCGAAAAATCATACCGCCCGGCTGCGGTTGCAATCATCTCAATCGCGCAACAGGCCAGGCCAAACATCATCGGCCAGGTAGAGTTCGCCCGACTCCAGTTATAGATGCGCTCCAACGTGGTCAAATGCACCTGTTGTTGCAATTCGGGCGGAATATCATAGCGCGGCGTATTCAGCGCGTCAGCAGAATCGTTCATTATAGCCCGCTCCTTTCCCAAACAAATCAGACGGAGGATGTCTTTTTTATTTTACCCCGCAGCAAGCGGCTGTCAAGTGTACAAAGATACGCCTTTTTTGCTATAATCAGAATATCTATTGCCTTTTTTCTCAACAATTTGGAGGCCGCGATGAAAACTTGGCGTTTTTGGATTGGCTTGACATTGCTGCTCTCGCTGCTTGCTCCAGGCGTGGCACAGGCGCAACCGCACACCGCTGCCATTTATGGCACCGTCACCGATGGCGGCGGGCATGGCTACCCGCTTTATGCCCGGCTGGAATTTTACAACATCAACACAGGCATCACAACCCACACCTTCACCAACCCAGCCAACGGGCAATATGTGATGGACCTGCTGCCCGAAGGCGATGATTACCTCATCACCGTCACCACCTACCTAACCGGCTATGAGAGTCCCTCGATGACGGTTTACGACCTGACCAGCACAGGCGCCGAGGCCAATTTTGCCATCCCGCCTGCACCAGGCTGCACTGCACCAGGCTATCATCTTGAAACCCTCTACGCAACCGATTTTGAACTGAGCGACGGCGGCCTGCAAACCAATGGCAGTTTTCCCAGTTGGGCATGGGGCAGCCCCAGCGGTGCAGTCCTCCCTCACTCAGGCGTTAACGTGTGGGGCACCAACCTGAATGGGAACTATAACGTTGGCGAAAACAGCGCCCTTTTCCTGCAAATCAATACCAGCAGCCTGAGCAGCGGCTTCACCGTTTCCTGGTGGCAGCGCTATCAGCTGTCGCCATTCGATACCATTCGCGTCCAGGCCTGGAACGGTTCGACCTGGTATCTCCAGGAAGAAATCACCGGCGGAACCTCCAACTGGATGCCCTACAGCATTTGGCTCGACCCAAGCTTTGCATACACCGGCTTCATCATTCGGTTTGAGCTGATGGATAACATCGCAGATGGCACCAACCTTGGCCTGTACATTGACGATTTGCAAATTACCAGCAACAACTGCGTGATGGATTCAGGTGGCCTGGTATATGGCTATGTCAGCAGCATGGGCATGCCAACCCAACCCATCCTGGATGCAACCCTCATCAGCAACGGACAGCCGCCCTTCTCGGCCCGCAGCGGTCACTGGCAAGATTCGCCCTACCCCGGCCTGTATGTCGGCTTTCAGGTCGGCCCGCCCTACCTCGTCAACGTGACTGTCACCCACCCCTTCTACGCCTCGCAGACCCTGCCCGTCACCGTCCTCGATCATGGCATCGTTCAGCAAGATTTTATCTTGCCCTCCGGGGCGATGGACTTCGATGCCGGCGCGCTGAGCTCGCTGGAATTACCCTTCCTCGGCAACGGCAGCGGCACCCTGACCCTCACCAACACCGGCGTCTTGCCGATTGAGTTTGACCTGTTCGAGGCCCTCGAACTTGGCGAGGGCAAATCACTGCCGCTCGCCCCCGACAAAGATCCGCAAACCTTTTTCGGCTTCAGGGTCGGCGATCATTCTCTCGTCACCTTCGAATCAGGCACCCCTGCCGATATGACCCCGATTGCAAGCCTGCCCGAGATGGACTTGAGCGGCGGCGACTTGTTGCTTGGCAACCCCGATTGGATCTACGCCCTGCGCCTGACACCC
>JAIWNK010000102.1 GCA_020216845.1 Anaerolinea sp.
GAATCGTGCACAGCATGACGCTGACGCAATTCAAACAACGGCGCAAAGGCCGCCTCGAAGCCCTCCGGCGTGTAGTCGGGGAAAATATCAACCCGCGAGGCCAGCAAACGCTGCACCTGACTATCGCTCTTGGGCACAAACTCGACGATCAGCGTCTTGCCCAGGCGGGCAAAACTTTGCGCCAGGCGCGGCAGCGGCACGTTGTTGGCGATTGCCAAATGATGCACCAGGGCCAGCGCCATCACCAGGTCTGCCGGGCCGCGCTCAGCCAACGATTCGCGCTCAGCGTGATCCCAGCCTTGCGCCGGGCTTGGATTGGTCAAATCCATCACCAACGGCAGCAGGCGCGGCGTCTTGTCCTTGCGGCAGCGGCGATAGTTCTGCTCAACCGCGGTCGGGTCAATATCGAACGAAACGGTGAAGGCGTTGCGCTCACTGGCCAGGCGACTGAAAACGCCGGTGTTCCCGCCCAGGTCCCAACAGGTTTGCGGAGCAATGGCCTCAATCCACGTTGCGATGGTTTGGCGCTTATCCTCAAAGGCAGCCTGACTATAATTGGTCGCATCGTAATAATCGCCCCATTCCGTCCCGCCCGCCTTCCATTGCAGCTGACGCACCGTATTCTCCAGGCTTTCCACCAGGCCGAGCAAGGCAGTCTTGCTCACCCGCCGCGCCACCGATTGGCGCTGCACCTGCCGATCGGCATAGCGGCGTTGTGCACTGGCATGAAGGTGAAGGTGCGTCATCAGCCCAAAATTGAAGCGCGTGTGCCACGGCAACAAACGGCTTGCCAAATCGAGCGGCACACCATCAATGTACAGGCGCAGCAACTGCCCCAAACGCACATCCGTGTAGGCCATCAGCGCCAACGGCGCCAAAAAATGCTGACAAAACTGCCGATAGGCCGTCCAGGGCTGCCCTTCAACATAACGCTCAAACGAAAGCGTATCAATCAACAACGGCCGGGCATTGCGAAACTGAATGTTGTAGGCACTGGCATCTTTGAGCGACAGGCCCTTCTCCAATGCCTTCTTTTGAATTGTCAAGGTTGCCAGGGCAGCATCTTTCAGCTGCCCAAAGCACCATTCATATGGATAGGAGATGAACGGCAAGCGCTCCGGTTGTAGCACACACATAGCTTGCGTTGGGTCGGCGGGCGGCTGTGTTACCTCCTCGTGCCGCACCATCAGCCCGGCTTTGACCAACGCCGCATACAGGCCCGACTCGATCAACAGCCGATAGTCTTCGGCATAGCTCTGATTGACCTGCCGATAGAGCACCCCCTCACGCGTGAACAGAAAGCCGCTTGGATCGCGGAACGAAGCCGCATGGTTCATTGCTGCTCCGAATCGGACTCCGTTTCATCTTCCGCAGAAAGCGCTGCGTCCGCATCCTTCTTACCGAACAACGCTTTCAGCTTGCGCCAATAGACCTTGATGGCTACACCGGCACCCAAAATTACGGCAAGCAACACCTGAATGATCAGGCTGCCCGAACCCGGGTCGAGATAAAGCTGCGCTCCTGCCAATGGATGAAAAACCATCACAACCTCCTCGGAAGGGATTTTCTCACTCGTCTTTGCTGCTCACCACACGGCGCAACTTCTTCATCGAGGGCAATTCGCTATCATAGACACGCTTTTGCCCATCCCCAAGCGCCTGTTCGGTGACGCGAATATACTTGACCAACCGCTCAAACCCACCCGGCTCAACCGAAGCGGCCTGATCGCTGCCCCACATCGCCCGGTCAAGCGTGATGTGCCGTTCCACCAGGCAGGCGCCCAGCGCAACCGACACCACCGACGGGATCAACCCCACTTCATGGCCTGAATAGCCAATTGGGCAGGGGAATTCCTTTGCCAGCGCCTCAATCACGCGCAGATTCAACTCGTCCGGGTCGCACGGATAGGCGCTGGTCGTGTGCGTAATGATCAAACGCTCCATATCCATCAGCGGCACGGCCGCGCGAATCTGCTCCATGGTAGACATGCCGGTCGAAAGGATGACCGGCCTGCCCGTGCGCCGCAAACGTCGCAACAACGGATGATCGGTCAACGAAGCCGAGGGCACCTTATAGGCAATCGGCTCAAACTGCTCCAAGAATTCCACTGCTTCTTCATCCCACACCGAGGCAAACCAATCAATGCCCACTTCCTTGCAATAGCGGTCAATCTCGCGGTATTCCTCCACGCCAAATTCAACCTTGTAGCGATACTCCAGATAGCTGATGTAGCCCCACGGCGTCTCGCGCATCTGATTGCGCTGCTCGGGCGGCACGCACAGCTCCGGCGTGCGCTTCTGAAACTTGACCGCATCCACCCCGGCGTGCTTGGCTGCGGCAATCATCTGCTTGGCAATCTCCAAATCGCCGTTGTGATTAATACCAATCTCGGCCACCACATAGGTCGGGAAACCCGCCCCCACCATGTGCGTACCAATTTGAACTGCTTTGCTCATGCCTGACTCCTTTGTAAAATCTGATCACACAACTCACGCACGGCACCGTGCCCGCCGCGCTGCGTCAACACCCGGTCGGCCTGCGCTGCCGCTTCGGCCTGCGCATCGGCAACGACCACAGCGCAACCAACCAACGGAAAGCACGGCAGGTCGTTGATATCATTGCCCAAATAAACTGTCTGCTGCGCCGGAATGGCGTGCTGCTGCAAATAGTCTTGCAGGGCCTGCGCCTTATCACCAACTGCCTGCAAAACAGGCAGATTCAACTTGCGGCAGCGTGCCGTGACCACCGGGTTGGTCTCACTAGACAGCACCAACACCTGCACCCCCGCTGCGCGCAAGCGGTTGAGACCAATGCTATCGCTGCGATTGGCGGCAATGCTTTCATGCCCTTCCTCGTCCACCCACACACGGTTATCGGTCAGCACACCGTCAAAATCGAGCACAAGCAGGGCCACACGCTCCGGCAAAGGGCGCCGCGGCACCGGCCAAACCATCTCCAACCCACCATTCCAGGCCAACCATTCGGCCCGTTGCCAATCCCAGGGATTATCAATATCCACCGTGTAGCGCGGCTCCACCTGAACGGGCAGAATCACCCGCCCGCTCATCGAATGCTGCTCCAAAATCGCCCGCGGGCGGATGGCATCCACATGGCCGGTTTGCCAATAGACGGGTGGCAACACTTGCCGCGGGGCATTGTAAGGCTCTGCGATGCCCTCCACCGTCAACAGCGGCTGCATCGGCCCACCGGCGGGGTCGAGCCGCCACATCTTGTGTGGGTTTTGGCCAGCTGGCACAACCCCGCGCACCGAATCGGCTTCGGGGTGAGCGAGCAGCAAGCGCACGGCCTCATCCACCAACCCCAAGGGGCGGATGGGCGAGGTCGGGCGCAATTGAACCACGACATCCGGGCAATAGCCCTCGTGTTCCGCCAGCCAGGTCAGGGCATGTTCGAAGACGGGCAAATCCAACGTGCGGTCTTGAGCAAACTCAGCCGGGCGCAAGAAAGGCGTCTCAGCGCCATAGCGGCGACCCACCTCGGCGATTTCCTCATCATCGGTCGAAAGCACAACCCGCGTCACCGTCTCGGCCTGCAAGCCCGCCGCAATGCTATAGGCAATCAGCGCATGACCAGCAAACGGGCGAATATTCTTGCGCGGAATGCCCTTCGAACCGCCGCGCGCCGGCACAATCGCCAGGACCTCAGCCCGTTTTACCATACCGTCCAGCCTCCATCCACCACCACGTTGCCGCCGGTCATATAACTGGAAGCCTCCGAGGCCAGATAGAGCAGCGCCCCGTTCATCTCATCCTGACGTGCCATGCGCCCCAAAATGGTGCGGGCCGAATAGGCACGCTCAAAGATCTCATCGTGACCATTGTACACACCGCCCGGGGTCAGGCAGTTGGCGCGCAACTGCGTGCCGGCATAATATGCAGCGATATAACGCGTCAGCCCCAACACGCCCGCCTTGGTCGCCGTGTAGAAAACCGGCTTGTATTGCGGCGGCTTGCCCGGCTTTTGGTAAATGCGCTGATCGGGCGGCACGAGGCCATAGGTCGAGCAAATGTTGATGATCGAACCCTTGCTGCCCTGCGCCACCATCTGACGCGCCGCCGCCTGACAGCACAAAAAGATGCCGGTCAGGTTCACATCCAGCGCCTGTTGCCAGGCCGACAGCGGATAGGTTTCAAAGTTGTTGTTGTGCTGCTGACCGGCATGGTCGGGGTCAAACTTAGGGTCCATGGCGGCACTGCACACCAACACATCCAGGTGACCCCAGCGCGACACCGCTGCGGAAACCATTGCCTGCACCGAGTCGGGCTGTGTCACATCCACGGCACAGGCGGCGGCAACGAACCCCGCAGCGTTCAGCTCAGCGGCGAGAGCCTCAGCTGCGGCGCCATTCAAATCGGCCACCAACACAGCCGCGCCCGCCTCGGCCAGGGTGCGGCAAAACTGCCTGCCCAGCAAACCGGCCCCGCCGGTCACAATCGCGGCTTGCCCATCCAAGCGAAATTTTTCAAGGATCGTGCTCATGCATCTCCCAAAGCGTAAAACAGAATCAGAGTCTTATTTTACCACGTGAGTCGCCTGCTGACGCGGGTGGGTTTTGTCAGGTGTTGCTACGCAACGGTGAGAGCGGGTGAATCAGCCTCTTGACTCTTGGCAAAAAGGCGCTATAATCATATACGATATACGATATATCATGAACACACTTCCCCCTGTCCCCACCCCCGCTTCCCTCGAACGACAGGCCTACGAGGCCATCAAGTCGGCCATCCTGTCCTTTCGCCTCTTGCCGCAGGCCAGCCTGGTTGAGGCCGACCTCGCCCGGCAGTTGGGCATCAGCAAAACGCCCGTGCGCGAAACGCTTGGCCGCCTGGAACGAGAAGGCTTTGTCATCAAAATCCCCTACACCGGCTACCTGGTCGCCCCCATCTCCTTCCAGGCCATGCAAGAAATCTTCCAGATTCGCGCCGCCCTGGAAGGCCTGGCCGCCCGGCTATGCGCCGAGCGCTTTGGCCCCGCCCCCGCCGCACAAGCGGCCAACATCCTGCAAGAGCACAGCCGCGCCGCCCAAGCAGGCGATGTGGCTCGCGCCGCCGAATTCAACCGCCATTTTCACAACCTGCTGATCGAATGCGCCGGCAACCAACGCCTGGCCACCATCCTGGCCAACCTGGATGATCACCTGCAACGCTACCGTCTGCTAGCCAGTTTTCAACAAGGACGGCTGGAAAAATCCATCGCCGAACATCAACGCATCCTCAAGGCACTGCAAGCCGCAGATGCCGACGAAGCCGAAGCCGCCGCCCGCAATCACATCCTCGGCGTTGCCGCCGACCTGCGCGACCAGGATTTTGACGCCCTGATCCATCAGGCCGCAGCAGGTACCGCCCTGCCCGAATGACCCTGCCCCCAACGGCAGTCTCAACCCTTTCACATTCCCAAGGAGTTTTTGCCATGCCCAAACAATGGACCTATCGTTATCAACTGTACAAGCACCTGCAAGCCAATGCTGGCGCCATCTATGCCGAAGCCCGCAAAGCCGCCGAAGAAATCGGCCTCTTGCCCGACTACAAGGGCAACCTCGGCCTGACCGGCGCCGTCTCCGGCTGCCATGGCCTGCTCTCGCGCCCAGTGGAAGAAGCCATGCACGAATCGGCCCGCAAAGTCATCCCCAGCGCCGCCCTCGATGAGCAGCTGCGTGACCTGGTCAAATCGGTGTATGGCGACGAGTATGATGCCGCCCTGGTCAACACCTGCGAAGCCGCCCTGGCAACTAGCTTCGACGTGCTGTGCATGCCCCCCACCCTGGGCAAAGGCGAACCTTACCGCGCCCGCTACATGGCGCTTTACGAACGGCACCTGCACCATCAGGGCGCCTATGGTCGGCCCTTCCCGCCCAAGTATAAAGAAATCAACGCCGAACGCGGCGAGGCCGCCGGTGAATATGGCGTGCAGGGCAAACGCGCCTTCAACCTCGATACGATTGTGGTCAAACCGGTTGGCGCCACCTACGAATGCCATGGCATTAAGTACAACCCCATCCCCAACATGCTGCACGTAGATGCCCGCGCCACGGTCGAGCGCATGGGCGAAGTTGCCGCCCGACAACCCGAACTGCTGTCCGGCATCACCTCCCTTGGCTACGACACGCCCGGCTATGGCTACGGCGAAAAAGACGCCAACGGCGCTCCGCTCTTGCAGGTTGGCCTGGCCCAACTTGCCGCCCAATATGACATTCCCTACATTGTAGATAACGCGTGGGGCACCCCCTTCATCGGCACCGACATCCGCCTGACCGGCGCGGATGTGATGATGTATTCGATGGACAAAGCCGCCGGTGCGCCGACGTGCGGTCTGATCATCGGCAAGGAAGAGCCCATGGTGCTCATCCGCCGCGCCCTCGGCATTCACGGTGCCCGCTATGGCACGCTCTCCTCACACGGCAAAGCCGCCTACGTTGGCTTTGACCCCGGCAAAGAAGCCCTGGCCGGGGCAATTGCCGCCCTGCGCATCCTGCGCGATACGCCCGAAATTGCCCTGACCGCCCTGGATGACCTCTACCGCATCACCCTGGAAGAATTCGAAGCGCTGCCCGCCGCCCTGCGTCAGGGCTGGACGATCTTCAAGTCGCCCAACTGCCTGTCAGTTGAACTCAACTATGCCGATATGTGGCTGAACGGCAATCAGGGCCTGCCGATTTTCTCCATCGAGGACATGTACGCTGGCAGTCACATCTTGCAACAGGCCATGTCGCAAATGGGCATGATCCCAACCATCGCCTACGATGCCAACATCATGGTCTCGAATGGCGTTGGCAACCTGGATGAAGAAGGCCGCCTGCTCGAAGTCCCAACCCGCCTGGCCGTGCGCGGCATGTTCAAGATCATCGAAATCCTGGCGCGCTACGCCAGGCTGATCTAAACTTCACCCTGCCTGTCACACCCAAAGCCCGATCCCTGCCCTGCTCGCTTGAGCAGGGCAGGGCAGAATAAAAGAGGAGCTTTCTTTCCTATGTCTGCTATGCAACACGTGCTGGACGCATTGGATCTTGAAACCTTTTTGGTTTGTCAGAACGAGGCAGAAGCCAAAGAGCTGGCGCTGAACCTGGCCGCCGAGCTCGGTTTGTCTCATGCCGATGTGGTCTTCGTCGAGCAAAGCGGCCTGGGGGCGCGCGTGCGCATTCGCAGCTACATCCATCACCCCGGGCAAGGCTACGGCTGGCTGAAAGAGGAAACCGCATGACCACCGTTCTGCTCGCCCCCCTCGACCCCGTGCATGACAACGCCATCAAGCTGTTGCGCCGCAAGCTGGAAGCCGCCGGCTACACCGCCCTGACAATGCCGCCCGGCGTCACAGAAGAAGAAGTCATCGCCCTGGCGCTGCAAGAACGCCCGGCAGCCATCCTGGTCAGCCGCACCCTGGGCTACAAAGTGGCCGAAACCCTTGGTCACCTGGTGGACCTGGCCGAAGCCGCCGGACTGCGCCCAAGCACCCGCCTGGGCGTCGGCGGCATGGCCATCACCCAAGAGACCGGCGCCGAGCTTGGCTTCGATGGCTGCTTCGTCGGCGCCCTCAACATGGATGAGGTGATCGCCTTCATTGAAGGGCGCCCGCAACAGGCCCGCCAACAAACCGCCGAGGCCGCCCCGCGCCCCAAACCCGACCTGACCGAGGGCTTCACCTACGCCTTCCGCGACGAAAAAATTGCCCGCCTGTTGGATTCGATCACCGAGCAGCTGCTTGAATGGGTCAAGGACAAACAATCGCCCGGCATTGAGCGCGCCCGCCTGCGCGCCGAGCTGCTGACCGAGACCAACCCCAACAGCCGTGCCGCCCTGCTGGAGCGCTACCTGAGCTTCTGCGATGCGGAGATCCAATCCTTCTACCGTCAGGGCAAATTGCCCTCCGGCGTGCGCCGCCTGGAGGCCGAAGAAATTGCCCGCGCCCCGCAACGCCTCAATCCGCCCATGCCCGCCTTCGAATCGCTGCGGCACAACCGCCAAAAGCCGCTCTTCTTCGCCCAATATGGCACCGGCTGCCCGATTATGGATGCCGCCCATGTGCGCATTGCCGAGGCCTGGGGCATTGATGGCGTGCTGCACTTTGACCCCTCTTGGGGGGCGCAACGCGAAGGCCTGCTGGAAGGCCTGCTGACGCACGAACACGATGGCACCATCATCACCTTTGAAAATCTGCACTTCATCCGCAGCTTCATGAACCCGGCCACCTTGTGGAACGTGCGCGGTCACCGCGGCTTGAACACCCCCGAAACGCAGGTGCTGGCCCACGCCGCCGGCGCCGACCTGCTCAAGATCAACATTCCCTATGGCAGCACCGGCGGCGGCACCGACCCCGAACGCCTGGCGGTGGACGGTGTTTATTCCGTGCGCCTGGCGAGCGAATTTGGCCTGCCCTTCGACATCCCCGGCAACGATGAGCTCAGCGGCGTGCCGCCGCACAAAACCTTTGCCGGGCTGTTGGTGATGGTCATGCTTGGCCTCAAACTGGGCGCCCGCCCCATCCCCAAGCCGCTGCTGTGCTATTCCCCCTACATGACCATCGAAGGGCTGATGGACGATAATTATGTAGACATGAACGTCGCCAAGCTGCGCGTGTGGAGCGAAATTGTTGATGCGCCCATCTGGCCGGGCGAGCCAATTGGCTTCATGACGCACACCCCCGAGCGCGTGCAAAGCGCCCTGACGACCGCCATTCACGCCGCCCTGGCAAGCAGCTGCGGCGCAGCTGCCGCAACCATCGCCTCATCCGACGAGGCCTATTCCAAGGGGCCCATCTCTGGCCCGGCGCGCGTGGACACGTTGCGCGCCACCCGCGAGATGTTGCGCTTCTTCGGTCAGGCGACCATCAGCCCCACGCCGCGCGCCGCCGAACTGCAAGCGCAGCTGCACGCCGACATCCGCAGCACGCTGGAAAAAATCGCCGCCCGCGGTGATTTCGTCGCTGCCATCTATGAAGGCCTGCTCGGCGACCCCAGCGATGGCCTGTACCCGGGCCGCACCGGCCGCGGCAGCATTCAAACGCGCCCCTAAGCCATGTACACCCTCGGCTTTGCAGGCGTCGCCAAAAACACGGGCAAAACCACCACCGCCCTGGCCGTTTTGCAGCTGGCCCAAGCAGATGGGCTGCGTCTGGCCCTGACCAGCATCGGCTATGATGGCGAGGACCGCGACAACGTCACCGGCCTGCCCAAGCCGCGCTACGCCCTGCCGGTCGGCTGCCTGGTTGCCAGCGCACAACGCTGCCTGCAAGTCAGCCCGGCCGGCCTCAACCTGCTGCACAATACCGGCATCGCCACCATCCTCGGCCCGGTGCTGATTGCCGAAGTCACCCGCCCCGGATTGGTGCTGCTTGCCGGGCCCAACCAACAAACCCAAATCGAAGCGCTGCTGAAGCAATTTGCCGCCCTGAAGGCCGAGCTGTGCCTGCTCGATGGCGCGCTCAACCGCCTGACGCCCCTTGCCGCCGCCGATGGACTGCTGCTCAGCACCGGCGCTGCCTTCAACGAAGACGCCGCTCAGCTGATAGACCATGCCGCCGCGCTGACCAGCCTGTTCCGCCTCAGCGCACCGCCCGCGTCACTCGAAACAGCTGCCGATCGCGGCAGCCTGCTCAGCGCACAGGCCGCCGAACAGCTCATCCAAACGTTGCCGCACAGCGACAATCACATTCTGCTCAGCGGTGCCGCAGCCCCACAGCACTGCCTCACCGTCCAACAAGCCCTGTGCCGTCCACTGCATTGGAGCTTTGCCAACCCGCTGCGCATGATTGCCGCCGGAGACCCGCGCAGCTGGCGCGACTTCATCGCACAGGTGCGGGCGGCGGGCGGCGATGTGCACACCTTGCGGCCCCTGCCGCTGCACGCCCTGACCCTCAACCCGTTCTACCCGCGCTACCTGCCCGCCGCCGGCCGCTATGAGGCCGCTTGCTTACCCGCCGCCGAGCTGCTGCAACAGGCACGGCTCCGCCTGCCGGATGAGCTGCCCGTGCTCGATTTACACCAACAAGGCGCAGCAGCCCTGCGCCCTCACCTGCCCTTCCTGAAGAGGAATTGATGACCGACCCCTACCAAAACCAATTATTGAACACCGTCAGCCCGTGTGCGGCCCATTTTCCCGTCCCGGGCCGGATCGTGTGCGTCTTACACGCTCGCGCCGAAGCGCGCGGGCTGAGCCTGGCGCCCTTCCCATCGCGCGCCGTGCTACAGCACGAAATCCACGAATTGATCATCACCGCCGAACAAGCCGCCCCCGGCCAAACCGTCAACCGCATTGCCTACCTGGCCTTCTTCGAGGTGCTCGAAAGCGGCATCCTGTGGGCCGGTGACACCCTGCGCCTGGGCGAACAGACCCTGGGGCAGCTGATCGGTTATGACATGACGCACATGCCCAATCACATGAACATCATTGTGCGCGTCAGTGAGCCGCTCAAAACAGGCCTGGAACTGGGCCTGCAACTTGGGCAAAGTTTGCGTTTCGAACATACCCCCACCCCCAAAAAAGGAGATGCAGCATGACCATTCAAGTTGCCGTCATGGGCTGCGGACATATCGGCCACTATGCCGCTCGCGCCGTCGCCCTGGCCAATGATATGCACCTGCTCGGCGTCGTCGAGCTGCCCGAGCGCATTGCCGCGGCTCAGGCAAGCCTGCCGGGCACAACCATCGTCCCCACCCTGCAAGACCTGCCCGCCCGACCGGATGTCGTCGTGTTGGCCCTGCCTACCCGCACCGTGCAAAGCGTTGCCCCCACCCTGCTTGCCCAGGGCATTCACACGGTAGATTGCTTCGACATGCACGGCGAGCCCTTCTTGCAGCTCAAAGCCGCCTGCGATGCGCCCGCCCGTCAAACCGGCGCGGTTGCCATCCTCGGCGCCGGTGTAGACCCCGGCATCAGCACCCTCATCCGCGCCCTGTTTGAAATTTGGGCACCGACCGGCCTGACCTACGTCACCTATGGCCCCGGCATGAGCATGGGGCACACCGTCGCTGCCAAATCCTACCCCGGCGTGCGCGATGCCCTGTCCATCACCCGCCCGGGCGACCCCGGTTGCCATAAGCGCGACCTCTACCTGGAGCTGGAAGATGGCGCCGACTTCGAACAGGTGCGGGCGCAAATCTTGGCCGACGCCTATTTCTGCCACGACGATGTGCGCGTCTTCCAGGTGGAAGATGTCACCCCGCTGATAGATATGGGGCACCGCATTCACGTGCAACGCAAGGGCGGGGCAAGCGGGGTGGATAATCAATTGCTGGACTTCGAAACGACCTTCCACAACCCGGCCTCAACGGCACAGGTGATGGTTGCGGCAGCCCGCGCCTGCACACGCCTGAGCCCCGGCGCACACACCCTGCTGGAAGTGCCGCTATCCGCCTTCCTGCCGCAAAGCCTGACCGAGCTGATCCAACGCCTGGTATGAACGCTTTTCACAGTCCATACCCCACCTGGGTTGAAGTAGACCTGAGCGCCATTGCCCACAACACGCGCCTGCTGCGACAGACAACCAACACAGCCGTGATGGCCGTCGTCAAGGCCGAAGCCTATGGGCACGGCATGATCGCAGTTGCCCGCACGGCCCTGGAGCATGGCGCAACCTGGTTGGGGGTGGCGCGTTTGGGCGAGGCGCGGCAAATCCGCCTGGCCCACATCGCCGCGCCAACGCTGGTCTTTGGCCTGCTGACGCCCGAAGAGGTGGATGAAGCCATCGCCAACGACATCTCGGTGACGCTGCACAGCTTCGAGAACGCCGAACTGCTCAGTCAACGCGCCGCTGCCCTAGGCCGTCCGGTTCATGCCCATCTGAAAGTGGATACGGGCATGGGGCGCATGGGCGTGTTACCCGAAGAAGCCCGCCGCCTGGCCGAAGTTGCCTGCGCCTCCGGGCGCATTCTGTTGGAGGGGCTGTACAGTCACCTGGCCGAGGTGGATGATGACCCGCACGCCGCCCTGACCGAGCAACAAATGCAGCGGTTTGTGCAGGCATTGCGCAGCCTGGAAGAGGCCGGTCTGCGTCCGCCCTATGTGCACCTGGCCAATTCCGCCGCTGCCTATGCCCTGCCGGCGGCGCGCTTCGACCTGGTGCGCGCTGGCTCGGCCATCGTTGGCTTGCGCCCCTTCTATTATGCCGCCTTCCCGTCCGCCATGCGCCGTTCGCTCAGCTGGCACGCCCAATTGGCCGATTGCAAGCGCCTGCCCGCCGGCTGGAACGTCAGCTATGGACAGGAATATCAGGCAAGCGGCGAAGAATGGATTGGCGTGGTGCCGGTTGGCTATGGCGACGGCCTGCGAAGGCAGCCCGGCAATCAGGTGCTGATTGAAGGGCAACGCGTCGCAGTCGTTGGGCGGGTGTGCATTGATCAGTGCATGGTGCGCCTGCCGCGCCCCCTGCCGCCCGGCACCCGGGTGACGCTGATTGGCCGACAAGGCGATGAGGCCATCTACGTGGAGGAATTGGTGCAACGCTGGCATAGCTCCGAGGCGGGCGTCACCGCCGGCATTACCGGGCGCGTGCCGCGCTGCTATCGCACGTAATCCTCGCGCCTGCATCGGCCCTTGCCCAACCACGGAACACACCGAACGAAAACCACCCGCGTAGGGGCATGGCGATCTTGAAGCGGGCCTCACCCAGCCAATAGCAGCCATGCCCCCATGGCGATCTCACCCAGGCCCTGACCCTCGCACACCCAACCACGGAACACACCGAACA
>JAIWNK010000160.1 GCA_020216845.1 Anaerolinea sp.
CAATAAGACGGTCGGTGCACAGCTTGGCACGACGGGTGAAATTGAGGCGCGCAAGATTGATGGCGTGACGTATAAGCCCTATGACACCTATGACCTGGCCTTCCTTGACCTGGCCAATGGGCAGATTGATGCGGTGATTGCAGACTACCCGACGGCTTTGGGCTACATTGGCCAAAACCCGCAGATCAAAACGGTGGGCGAAGTCTTCACAGATGAGTCCTATGGCATTGCGTTCTGCAAGAACAAGACCGAATACATCGGCATCATCAATCAGGCATTGGAAGAGCTCCAAAAAGATGGCACGATTGCAAAATTGGAGCAGACCTGGTTGGCTGGTAAATAAGTAAGCGTGAAAAGAAATCTGCGAGGCGCGCGCCTCGCAGATTTTTTATACCTTGAAGGATGGGAGGAACCCGGCATGGAAGTTGAGCAATTACGAAGTATGTGCTGGCAGGTGTTGATTGGGGGATTGGTGGCGGCTTTGCTGTATAACGTGGCGTTGTTCGTCTACGCACAGCGCCGCCTTGGTTTGATTTTGCGCCCCAAAGGACGCGCCCTGCGCCCCTATGTGCTGGGATTGGTAGGCGGGTTGGTCTTCTCGTTTGTGTTGGGTGGGTTGAATGGAATTTTGCTGACCAACTGGCGCCCGACGCTGGTCGAAATTTCGACTGTTGAATTGGTGCGCGGCGCCGGCGAAGCGTGGTTGTTGTTTTTGCCTGTGTTTGGGTTGGGCTGGGCCGCAGTGCTGATGGTCGTTCAGCTGGCGATCAATGTGCAGCCGGTGGGTTCCAAAGACCCGCCCAAGAAGCTTGACCCGTGGTGGTTGATGGTGATTGCAGTAGATTTGCTGGTGTTGGGGTTGGCGTTCTTCAAGCCCGATCCCTTCCAACGCATTGTCAGCTATGTGCGCGATGGCATTTGGGTCACGATTTATGTGACGTTGATTTCTTTCTTTTTGGTGCTGATTTTTGGTTTGTTGGGTGGTTTGGGGCGGCTGGCGCGCAACCCAATTGTGCGTGGGGCTGCGACGATTTATGTCGAGGTCATTCGCGGCATTCCTGTGCTGGTGCAACTGATGTTTTGGTATTTTGCTTTCCCGTCTGTGATCAAAGATTTGGGCAAGCTGTTGCAGATTCAGGCGTTGATTGATTACAAGGCCAACCCGGTGGGCATGGCGGTGTTGGGCCTGACTTTTTGCTACGCCGCTTACATGAGCGAAGTTTATCGGGCAGGCATTCAGAGCATTTCCAAGGGGCAGATGGAAGCGGCGCGCAGCCTGGGTATGACTTATGTGCAGGCGATGCGCTACGTCATTTTGCCGCAGGCTGTGCGGGTCATTTTGCCGCCGGTTGGCAACGAATTTATCACGTTGCTGAAAGACTCGTCTTTGGTGAGTGTGGTGGCTGTGGCCGATATGACCCGCCGGGGGCGTGAATTCATGGCCTCGAACTTCATCCCGGTGCAAACCTGGTTGATGGTGGCCTTGCTGTATTTGTTGATGACGCTGTTCTCGACCCGCATTGTCAATGGCATTGAACAGCGCACACGCCTGGAGCGATAGGAGCAGAAACATGGACGAACCGATCATTCAGATTCGCAATGTTCACAAGCGTTTTGGCGGCGTACATGCCCTGAAAGGGGTTAGCCTGGATGTGAAACGCGGTGAGGTGGTGGTGATCATTGGCCCGTCGGGGTCAGGCAAATCTACCTTGTTGCGCTGCATCAACCGGCTGGAGGAGTTCGACGAGGGCTCGATTGTGGTGGATGGCATTCCGCTTGATACAGCGGCCAATATCAACGCCGTGCGCACCGAGGTTGGCATGGTTTTTCAGCAGTTCAACCTCTTCCCGCACCTTTCGGTGCTTGAGAACATCGTCCTGGCGCAGCGTGTGGTGCGCAAGCGCAGTCGCGATGAGGCGGTGCAAAATGCCCTGCAATTGCTGGAGAAAGTCGGGATTCCCGATAAGGCAGATGCCTTTCCCTTGCAGCTTTCGGGGGGGCAGCAGCAGCGTGTGGCGATTGCGCGCGCGTTGGCGATGAACCCCAAGATTATGCTGTTTGACGAGCCGACGAGCGCCCTCGACCCGGAGATGATTCAGGAAGTGTTGGATGTGATGGTCGAACTGGCGCGTGAGGGCATGACGATGGTGGTGGTTTCGCATGAAATGGGCTTCAGCCGGGCGGCTGCACACCGGGCAATTTTGATGGATGCCGGGCAAATCGTGGAAGATGCGCCGCCGGATGTGCTGTTCAACCATCCTACGCAAGAGCGCACCAAACTGTTCTTGAGCAAGATTTTGTAGTGAGTTGTGCGTTTTGCATCAACCGCGTTGCTGTTTGATAGGCAACGCGGTTTGTGCTATACTCAGCATGTTGATCTTATTCTACAGGTGACCGCTTGAGAGAGACTTTTTCGCTTCGTTGGATCTTTTTGACCGTTGCGGTGATGGCGATGACGGCGACGGTTGCTCTATCCTGGGGGGCGCCGGCCTGGCCGCAGGCGGCAAGTGTGGTGTTGCAGAGCCCGGCAGCCTGTCCGGTGGGCGGTTGCGCGGCTGGGCAAAGCCTGAATGTGCGCACCGATTATGATTTGACCGGCTATGATCCAACGTTGAGCAATAACGTGCAGGTCTGCCTGTATACGCCGATCAATTGGTCGGCCAATTCGTTTAGCGTGGCATCCTTTGGTGGGGTCAGTGGCAAGGCATATACCCCGAGCATCACCTATTGTCAGGCGGCCCCCACCAACTATACCCTGTTGGGCGGCGGGCTGGCAAGCCTTGATCAGAGCTATTTTGGCGATTCGTTGGGGCTGGGCTTTCGGCTGGGCAACACGGCCTTTAGCAATGGCTCGCTGTTGGTGCGCGTGTATGAGCGCCTGCCGGGCGACACGTGGAGCATGACGCAGCAAGCCTTTTTGGCCGTCCCGGTCACCGGGTTGACGACAACCGTGTATGTTGCCAATGATGCGGCGGCCTGTGGAGCATATGCACCGTGCTATATCAACAGCGGCAGTGATGCCCCGGGCGGTTTTGGCACAGGGCTGAAGGATGCAGTCGATGCGCAGATTAACCCGGCGGTCATTTCGGTGCTGGGCAATTATTTGCTCAAGAGCTATGCTGTGCAGATCAACCGGCCAACGATTTTGCAGGGGCTGAATGATGCCAGCATTCAACCGGGCGGGTTGACGTGCACAGAGCCATTGCTGCGCATCAGCGATGCGGTCACGATTCAAAACCTGACCCTGAGCAGTGCCATTTGTGCCCCAACCCGGCGCGACCTGATTGAGGTGCAGGGCGCTGCGCCGGTGACCATTCGCAGCAACGATCTGATTAATGGCGGCCATGCCGTGCATGTTTTGGCCGGAGATGGCAACGTGACCATGCTGTTCAATCACGTGCAGGGCAACAGTGGCTATGCTTTGTTGCGCGAGCCGGGGGGAACTGGACAGGTGAACCTGATTGCCAACAACCTGTTTGGCAATCGCATTGGGGCGCAGGTTGCCTGTGCCGGGCTTGGGCGTGCGGACCACAACTTTTGGGGCTCGGGTGTCAGCGCGGCGATGGGCGCGGAAAACTGCACAACGACCGAGGGCAAGCGCCTGGGGGCTTCCATTGTGCGGCGTGATGGCGCAGCGGGCGTCAAAGCGGAACGTTTGACGGTGCAGTCCACCAAGCAATATACCCAAGATGGCAACCTTGCCTTGCGCTGGACTGGCACGGGCGCCGATTTTGATGTGTTTGCCGTCAATCATGGGGCTGGCTCGGTGGTGAATGTGCCGTTTACTGGCGGTAGCCCTGATGACCTGACGCCGTGCAGTGACTATTGGGATGTTTTTTTGGCGGATGGGAGTGCGCCGGTCAATCAGAGCCTGGTGATGTCGCTCAAGTATGACCGCAGCAGTGGTTGCATTGCCTCGATTGAATCAAGCGAATATTGCGGAGGGTTGGATACAACGCGCTATCCGCTATGGTGGTATGACCCGGCCAACGGCGTGACCGATGGTTGGGATACGACCGGGCAAAACCCGGCCGGGCCTGGGGCGGGCGGCGCAACCGGTCAGGAGACGACTTGTTTGCTGGCGCAGGATGAGATTGAAGTGTCGTTGGATGGCAGCGGGCGGCCAGGGTTGGACAATGACCTGACCTTTACGCCGTTTGTCGTCGGCTTGCCGCCGCGCCCTTCGGGGGTAGTCATCACCCGCTTTGTTGGCATTGCTGGTAACGCTCAAGCCGCCATTCAATGGACGACAAGCAGTGAAGTCAATATTTTGGGCTTTTATGTGCAGCGCAGTTTGGCGCCGGATAGTGGCTTTGTGGACGTGAGCTCGCTGATCCCAAGACTGGGGTCCGGCGTGAGCGGGGCAGACTATGAATATGTGGATAGTGGCCTGACCAATGGCACAACCTATTATTATCGGCTGCGGGTGCAGGCGACTGATTTGTCTTCCACCCTGACGGGCAGCATTGCCGTCTTGCCAGGGCTGCCAACTGCCACGCCGACCAGCACAAGCACAGCCACGCAAACAAGCACAGCAACTGCTACGGCAACGGTAACGCTGACGCCGACCATTACCGGCACCTTGCCAACTGCGACCGTGACGCTTACCCGCACGCTGACGCCGACGATTACCGGCACGCTGCCGACCGCCACGCCGACGCGCACGGCTACACCTGCGCCGACGCGCACGCGCACCCGCACCCCGGCGCCCAGCGCCACGGCGCGCTTGCGCAGCCCCACGCCGATTGCCAGGAGCCGTACCCCTACGCCTTTTATTGGCACACCGCGCACACCCACGCCGCCAGGTGGGGGGACTGTCACTCCTGGTGGGCCAACGATGGGCTATCCGGTTGTCACGCAAACGCAAGATGTCAAGGTGACCCCGGGTCAGGTTACGCCTGATTATCCGGTTGCACCGGGGGGCGAAACGCCGCAAGGCACGCCCGGTTATCCAGTTGCGACACAAGGCACACCCGATTATCCGGTTGGGACGCCACAAGGGGTCACATCTGCAACTGCCTTGTCGCGCGGGGAAATTGCTACCCGCACGCAGGCGGCGCGCAGCACCTTGTTGGCCCGTACCGGCACGCCGTCAGGCGGTTCTGCAAGTGAGGAAAAAGCGGGCTGGTTGGTGCCGTTGTTGATCGTTTGGGCGGGGTTGGCCTTGTTGGCGGGGTTGGCTTATTATTTGTGGCGGCAGGGCGTGTTGATTTTGCCGGTTCGGCGGCGCACTGCTGCTGAAGAAAATCCGCAGACACAGCCGGGCGAGGAACAGCAGCCTTCTTCCTCCAGCGAGGACGACGGTACGTTTGCAGGGTGATTTTTTGACTTTTTGATGGTTTTGTGCTATTCTATAGGCTTGTAATCTTATCCACCGTTAGGATGGAATTCATGCAACGCGAACGCGTTTCCGAAAATGTATTTTGGTTTCAAAGTGAAGTGTATGCTCAGGTGACTGCCGGGGTGGTTGTTGGTCCGCAATGGGCAGTTGTGATTGATACCCTGGCCTTGCCCGATGAGACGTTGGCCATGCGCATGTTCATCGAAGAGCAGGTTGGCGTGCCGGTGCGTTATGTTATCAACACCCATTATCACGCCGATCATTCATGGGGAAATTGCTTTTTCCCTGGTGCAACGGTGATCGGTTCGCTGGCCTGCCGCGAGCTGATGGCGCTGCGCGGGCCGGGGGCGTTGGAGACGGCGCGCCGACAGGATGCGGCTTTTCGATCGGTTAAATTGATCTTGCCGCATTTGACGTTTAGTGATGGGCTGATGATTTTGCGCGTCGGCAAGAAAAACCTGATTCTTTCGTTGTTGCCGGGGCATAGCGCTGATGGCATTGGCGTGTTGGTGGAAGAAGACCGTGTGCTGTTTGCCGGAGATGCCTTCTTGCCGTTACCGTATATCGTGGATGGCAACATTGATGAGCTGACAGCAACGATCAAGAAGATTGGTAAGATGGGCCTGGAAAATATTGTTCAGGGGCATGGCGATATTATTTTGCGTGGTGAGATTGACGAGGCCGTCAAAGATAACCTGGCCTATCTTTCGGGGCTGCGCAAGGCTGTGCGGGCAGCAGCCAAGAAGCGCAACCCGCAAGAGGCCCTGGCCTTGATTGATGTGGAAAGTTGTGGCAAGAGCCGGGTTGCCTTGGGTGGCCTGGCAGAGGAATTGCACCGCCGCAATGTGCGCGCTTTTTACAAGCGCGTTCTGGCCGAGGCGCCTGAGGAAGCAGTGCCGGACCTGTAAGACTACTCGGGAATGTTTTGGCCGAGTTTCTTCATGCGGGCGCGCCGCAGGCCAACCGGGCGTTCAATGCCCTGACGGACGCGTTCCAGGTTGGGGCGCAAGGCCCACAAGACCAATGCGAGGGCAATGATGCCATAGAGGACGTGTTGCCAGGGGCCGGCGCCAATGATGGCGCGGTAGCTGAGCAGGATGGTGCTGACCAGGGCGATGGTGATGGTGGTAAGTGAGGCGTAGCCGCCAAAAATGTAAACCAACAAGGCCGCCGGGAAGACGATGATCAGACTGATGGGCGTCAGGCCAATGGTGCCGCCCAGGCAGGTTGCCCCACCGGCGCCGCCGCGCAGGCGCAGACGACCATCGGGTTTGCGTTCAATCAGGAAGATGGAATAGACCTGTCCTACCATGGTGAGGGCAGGGGCGAGCGCCTGTAGCCAGGGATTGCCGGGCATTAGCCAACCTACAATCCAGGCAGCAGAAATGCCTTTGAAGATGTCTAAGAGGGCGGTGAAGAAGCCAGCCAGAAAACCGGCGGCGCGCATGGCGTTCGTTCCGCCGGTGCGTCCGCTGCCAAAGAAACGCAAATCACGTCCGCTGGCAATTTTAACCACCACCCAGCCAGAAGGAATGGAACCGATCAGGTAACAAAGCAAGACAATGGTAAGAATTATCAAAAGGTTCATCCGCAACCCGTGTAGAGAGATGTAAGGTTAACTATAATAACACAAATCTTGTCCGAACGGTGCTTTCATTTTGCCAGAGAATTTTCCCGGGGTGGATCTTGGTCGAGCGGATTTGAAAGGCGCGGATGCGCCAGCCGGTTGAGGTGGGGGCGGCAATCAGCGTCCATACCCCCGGGTAGGCAAAGGCGGCCACATCTCGCGGGGAGGGCCAAAGCGGGCCTGTGGGATGAGAATGGTAGATGGCAAGCAGCTCGAGGCCATTTTGCTCAAATGAAAGTAGGGCGGCGATCATCTCGGGTGCCTGCATTTGAAAAGCGGTGGGGCTGTGTAGCTGATTGGGAATGGGCAGCAGTTGTTGGCCCTGTCCAGCGCATCCGCCAATTAGCCCACAGCCTTCTTCCGGCAGACAGGCCTGAAGGTGAGCAAGAATCTGTTGGCGAAAGGTGGCAGGCAGGTGCAAGCTGCTGACAGACATGTTAGAGCAGGATGGCAATGATGAGAAGTGTTGCGCTCATCAAGGCCGGTTCAAGCCATAGCCCTGGCAAACCGCGCTCTTCCAGCCAACCGGTGATGAAACTGGTGATGGCATAGGCAAAGGCGGTCAGCAGCAGACCATATTGGATGGGCATGAGGGGCAGGTAATGTAGTCCAATGGCAAATTGCCCAACAATCAGGGCGATGCCGATCGGCCAGGCAGTGGATACGGCCTGATTGACGCGCAATAAGAGAATGCGTTGTGCGGCCAGGCCCATGGTTATCATCAGGGCGGGCAGCAACAAATAGAGGCGCGTGTTGGCGGCGCGCAGCGCAATGATGAGGATCAGGTACAACGCAAAAATGACCGCTGTCAGACCAATGGCAGCCAGGCCATGGCGGACATCATTGGGTTCGACGGTGATATATTCGGCGGTCAGGACGAGGACGAAGAGCAACCCGCCAAAGGTGAAGATGGCCCACCATTGCAGGCCGACTTCGGCATTGCTGAGCGGCACGCCAATGACCCAGGCGGTTAGTGCGGGTAGCAAGCTGTGTTGGAGCAGTTGCCAGCCGCGCGGGGCGTGCGGATGGTCTTGCAGCAGCCATGCGCACCCTGAGGCGGCCAGCAAGGTCACGAATAAGGTGGCGAGAGAGGATGAACTGACCTGAACCGGGAAGCTGGCGCTGCCCAGACGTAGCACAAGTGGTGCAATGGGCAGCTCAATGAATGGCATCAGCGCATAGGCAAGTAGCACCATGGCGGTTAGAACGCTGAGGTGATTGGGGTTGGGCAGGTGCTGCTCGGTGGATGCGGGGGCGTGCATGGGGTGATTCTACCCCGGATGGGGGCGAATGAAAAGGCTGCGGTGCAGGCGAGCGAATGTGGTAAAATTGAAATTCGTATGGAAAGTTTTGATGCAGCTACTTGCGCCTCGCCGCGCGTGATGGATTCGTTTGTGGCCGGGTTTAACCTGGTTTCCAACCGCATCTATCTGATCGCGATGCCGGCGGGGTTAGATGTACTGCTGTGGCTTGGGCCGCGCCTGAGCGTCAGCAAGTTGCTGGAGCGACGTTTTGAAGATTGGCTCGCTGCGGTTTCTGATAGTTTGTCGCCGGCGGCTTTGAACAGCCTGACGATCTTTCAGCAGCTGGTGTTGGACTATGCCCGGCAGCAAAATTTGCTCAGTTTGCTTAGCACACTGCCGGTTGGTCTGCCCAGCATGTTGGCCTGGAAGGGTGGGCGGCAGACGCCTTGGGGAATGGCCCGGGAAGTGCAGCTTGCTTCTGAAGGCGGTGTTGTCGCGGCGTGGGTGGGCTGCCTGTTGGTTGGGTTGCTGGCGGGTTGTGTTTATTTTGCCTTGCTGGCGCACTTCACTTCTCCACATTCGCTGCGTTGGAACTGGCTGCGGTTTGCCCGGCAATGTGGGCAGGCTTTGGTGCTGATGGGCGTGCTGATGGGGCTGGTTGTGGTCGGTGGCGTGCCAACTTTGTTGCTTTTGATGCTGGCGGCTAGCTTGAGCGTGGAGGCAGCCGGTTTGTTGATGTTGGCGTTGGGTGCAGCGGCTATTTTTGTGCTCTTGCCATTGGTTTTTACCGTTCATGGCGTGTTTGCTTTTGGGCTTGCGGCTTTGGATGCGCTGTATAGCAGTATGCTGTTGGTGCGGCGTTGCTTGCCCGGTGTTGGTTTGTTTGTGCTGGTGGCAGTTTTGCTGGCACAAGGCCTCGATATGTTATGGAAGTCTTCGGCCCCTGATTCCTGGTTGTTGCTGATGGGCATTGGGGCGCGAGCCTTTATCTACACCGCCATTCTGGCGGCCAGTTTTATCTACTATCGCAGCGGAGCAGCCTGGTTGGCACTACAATCCCGACCGCGTTGGGGCGCAATGCAATTTTGAAAAGGAAGCAGGTGAGTCAAGATGGCAATCAATAAACCCGAAGTTTCATCCTATGGAGCAAAAGATATTCAGGTGTTGGAAGGCCTGGAGGCAGTCCGCCGCCGGCCGGGTATGTATGTGGGCGGAACCGACATCAAGGCGCTCCATCACCTGGTTTATGAAGTTGTGGATAACTCGATTGATGAGGCACTCGCTGGTTCTTGCGACCGGATTGAGGTCACCATCCATCCGGATAGCAGCGTGACGGTTGAGGATAATGGCCGCGGCATTCCGGTGGATATTCATCCGGAGAAGAAAAAGTCGGCCCTGGAGGTGGTGATGACCATTCTTCATGCCGGTGGCAAGTTTGGGCACAGCAGCTATAAGGTTTCGGGCGGGTTGCATGGCGTGGGTGTTTCGGCGGTCAACGCGCTGTCGGCCTGGTGTGAGGTGGAGGTGCGGCGTGATGGGACGGTCTATTTTCAGCGCTATGAGCGTGGCATTCCTCAGGAACCGGTTAAGGCAATTGGCAAATGTCCGCCCAAACAAACCGGCACGCGCACAACCTTCCGCTTTGACCCGGAAATTTTCCGCGAGGAGATTGATTTCAAGTTTGAGACGTTGGTGCAGCGCTTCCGCGAGATGGCTTTTGTCACCCGGCAGGTGCAAATTCGCCTGACGGATGAGCGCAGCGGGCGCGAAATGGCGTTTTATTTTGAGGGCGGCATACGTTCGTTTGTGCGCTATCTTAACCGCAACCGGCTTGTGTTGCATCCGGTGTTCTATGCCGAAAAAGAAGTGGAGAATATTGGCATTGAAGCGGCTGTGCAATATTCTGATTCATACAACGAGTCGGTCTATTCGTTTGCCAACACGATTAACACGATTGATGGCGGCACGCACCTGACGGGGCTGCGCATGGCCATCACGCGCGTGATTAACGATTATGCGCGCAAAAGCGGCTTGTTGAAGGATGCTGACCCAAATTTCACCGGCGACGATACCCGCGAGGGCATGACGGCAATTGTCAGCATTAAGCACCCCGACCCACAATTTGAGAGTCAGACCAAAGTCAAACTGATGAACCCGGAGGTGCAAACGTATGTGCAGCAGGTGGTTGGTGAGGCGTTTGGGGCCTTCTTGCAAGAGAACCCGCAGGCAGCCAAAGCGATTGTGCAGAAGTGTTTGACCTCGGCGCGAGCGCGTGACGCGGCGCGCAAGGCACGCGACCTGGTCATCCGCAAATCGGCTTTGGAGAGCATGACCTTGCCCGGCAAGTTGGCCGATTGTTCCGAGCGCGACCCGCAAAAGACGGAGCTCTACATTGTAGAAGGGGATTCGGCAGGTGGTTCGGCCAAACAGGGCCGAGACCGACATTTTCAGGCGATCTTGCCGCTGCGCGGCAAGATTCTCAACACCGAACGTGCCCGATTGGATAAGATCCTTTCCAACAATGAAGTCAAGGCGCTGATTTCGGCGCTTGGCACAGGGGTGGGTGAGGGCTTTGACCTGACCAATTTGCGCTATGGACGGGTGATTTTGATGACGGATGCGGATGTGGATGGCAGCCATATTCGCACCCTGCTGCTGACCTTTTTCTTCCGTTATATGCAAGCGTTGATAGAGGAAGGGCATTTGTTCATTGCGCAGCCGCCGCTTTATCGCATCGCCTACAAGAATCAGGTGCGTTATGCCTATACCGATGCGGACAAGGATCGCATTCTCAAAGAATTGGGCAGCGCCGCAGAAAAGGCTGCTTTGCAACGGTACAAAGGCTTGGGTGAAATGAATCCGCAGCAGTTGTGGGAAACGACCATGAACCCGGAAACACGCACCCTGTTGCAGGTGAGCATCGAAGACGCTGCTGAGGCAGACCGCACGTTCGATATGCTGATGGGAGAGGCTGTGCCGCCACGCACGCGCTTCATTCAGACCCATGCCCTCAGCGTGCGCAATTTGGATATCTAATCGGTTCGCTCACGGGAGAGCGGCAGCCACCAGGTGAACCCAAAGCAAAAGTTGTACAGTAGAATGCGCCGTCCATCCAGACGGCGCTGTTTGCCAATTTTCCAGGCCAGGGGCAGCTCCAGCAGGTGCAGACCTATCAGCAGGGCGCTGAGGCGTAGCCCTGGCAGGGGATGGCCGAATAGGGCGGTGAGCGGTGCTGAGCCAAAGGTTAACAAAACTGCCACTCCGCGACAGATTTTCCAAAAAGTGGTGTTGGTGTTGTTCATGAGAGGAAGATGGATAGAACAGCTCTGTTTTCTGCGGCGCAGCTCTGTTGAATTTGTTGTGGGGTGAGCGGTGGCAGAGGCTCGGCGATGAAATCGAGCTGCTGTTCTTCGGCAGAAAGCGGACGGATGGGATGGATGGCGTCCTCTTGTGGTTTGGGCACATCCAACGGTATGCCCTGACGCAGCAGGCGCTTGCGCGCTTCGCAGGATGCCAGGGTATCCCATAAGAGCGGCAAGAGGAAGCGGTTGCGCGGACTCATTACCCGGCAAAAGCTGCCCGTGAGACGGTGCAAGGCCATGTGGGGGGAGTTTGGGAAGGGCATGCAGCCCGATACGTAGGCATGTGTTATTCCTTGCAGCGCAGCAGCGCAATTGCCAATGGCTAGTTTTTTGCCGGGCAAGGAGCGAATTTGTTCGAGGGTGTAGGGGGTACCTTGCGGGTCGTGATAGAGATTTTGTGCATTGCCGCCCAGTAACAAGGTGAGCGAAAAATCGGTGCGCAGCCCCTCGCGCACGAACATGTCAAAGGCAAACCGCGTGGTTGCCAGGCAGCCGCCGCGACAAGGCGGGCGGCCGTGATCGTTCTCCGCGCTCAGCACGCGCACATTGGGGAAATGCTCGGCCATCCATGCCCCGGTCAGTGAAGGGTCTGCTGGACGGAAAGGAATGGGGGTCTGATCGCCGATGATTTTCACTTGCGGGTCGGCAAAACCTTGTTCGTCAGCAATGCGCATGAGCGGGATGTTGGCTGGGTCAAAGCCCATCAGACGCGTGGCCACCCGGTCGGTTTCGACACTGTGATTGCCGCACAGGATCACGCGACTGTGCACGGGGTCTACCGGCGCCGGGCAATTGCCCTCGCCGCCAATAATGCCATCAATCAGCACAAGGTCGGGGCGAAAGAGGTAGAGCAGGTCTACCAGTTTCTGATCAAGGGCATGGTTGTGATTGCGCAGGCGCAGGTTATAGGGGAGGACGCCCATGCCATTTTTGAAGCCGAGTGTGACGCCGGTATAAAGGTTGGTCTTGAGCTTGGGCAGTGAAATGTAGAAAGCTTGTTTGCGAGCGATTTCGCCAAAGATGCGCGGCACAAAGACCTCTTTCATGACCTTGGCCTTGGGCAGTAGAAAGCGTTCAACTGGCTGCTCTTCGAGCGCTTGCAGCTCAACGTCACGTTGCCTGGCCAGGCGCAGCAGCCCGGCAACGCGAAATGAGCCGCGCGTTGGCACGCCGCGCCCGGATGACTCAACGATTACAATTCGGTTGGTGTAGCGCTGCAAGAAGCAGACCAGGGCATCGAGCAGGCGCGGGTCGCTGCTTTCGGGGTAATCATCGGCGACAGTGCCCATTTGATGATAGACGGTGACCAGGTTGGGCTTGATGACAACTTTTTGCCCGCGCAGTCTTTCCAGAAAAGGCGCATGGTGATCGAGGGTGAGCAGGGTTTCGGTCAGGGCCGAGCGAATGGCCTGTACATCGGGGCGCGCTTCATAGGTCGGGCTGCCATAGTCCGCTGGCAGGGCAACATAGTCGCGGCTGAAATCGAGAGCGGGCAGGCGGGTGATGATAACGGTGCTGTTCATGTGCTTCAGTGGGGAAATTATACATCCACTTTGGCAAGACGAGCGGTTTTTTTGGGGGGTAAACGTTGGCGGTTGTGCGATAGGTTTTGTCATAATGAGGAGGTGACAAATGGTCTTTTTTTTTTTTTTTTTATGGGATACAATAATCTTGTTTATAGGTTGGTATTTAACGGGTTTTCAGCAACGGTTCAAGGTTCCTACAATCGA
>JAIWNK010000103.1 GCA_020216845.1 Anaerolinea sp.
CTCAACGCCACCAACCTGCAAGCCAGCGAAGATGACAACGTCCTCGTCAAAGGTGTCGAAGGCTCCAAGTACGCCATCGGCTACTTCGGCTTTGCCTACTATCAACGTGAACAAGGCAACCTCAAAGCCCTGGCCATCAATGGCGTCAGCCCCAGCCTGAAGACCGCCGAAAGCGGCGAATATGTGCTTGCTCGTCCGCTCTTCATCTACTCTGATGCCCAAATCATGAAAGCCAAACCGCAGGTCGCCGCTTTCATCCACTACTATCTCAGCAACGTCAACCTTGTTATTGGCGAAGTGGGCTACTTCCCCGCCAGCAGCGATGCCTTACTCGTTGCCAAACAAACCTGGCTTGATGCCGTCCGCTAAAAATCAGCTTTCTTTTGGGAAAATCGTCTGGCGCTTTTCTGCCCAACAGAAAAGCGCCAGAATGCCCCCAGAGCAAACGGAGAATGCCTCCTGATGGAACAAGAAATGTTTCGACCAACCCAACAAACCCAAGCAATTTCCCCCTTCGATGTTCACGCAAGTTCAGCATTAATTGCCAACCTGCGCAAGCGCCCTCGATGGGGCGAAAGGTTCATCCAGGGCTTTTTATTCTTCTGCGGTGCAGTGTCCATTCTCACCACCCTTGGCATCGTCTTCGAGCTTGGCAAAGAATCACTGCTCTTCTTCCAAACCCCAGAAGTTAATCTCATTGAATTCCTAACCGGCACAAAATGGCAGCCCACCATCGGCGAATTTGGTGTTTTGCCACTTGTCAATGCCACCCTGATGACCACTTTGGTTGCCATGCTTGTTGCCCTGCCGCTGGGATTGGCAGCCGCTATCTACCTAAGCGAATATGCCTCCCCGAAAGCACGCGGCTTTCTGAAGCCCATCCTTGAAATCCTGGCCGGCATTCCAACCGTTGTCTATGGCTACTTTGCACTAACCTTCATGACCCCGCTGTTACGAACCATCCTGGGCAGCGAAACCGTGCAAATTTACAACACATTTTCAGCGGGTCTGGTCATGGGCATCATGATCTTACCCCTTGTATGTTCCATGAGTGAAGACGCCCTCAACGCCGTGCCGCGCGCCCTGCGCGAGGCCGCCTATGGCATGGGCGCCACCAAACTTGAGACAGCGCTTCAGGTTGTCGTTCCAGCTGCGCTATCTGGCATTATCGCTGCTTTCATTCTTGCAATCTCGCGCGCCGTTGGTGAAACCATGATCGTCGCTTTAGCAGCCGGTTCAGGCCCCAATTTCACCTTCAACCCATTCAAAGCCGCAGAAACCATGACCGGCTACATTGCCCGCATCAGCGGTGGTGATGTAGGCTACGACACACCTGATTACAACAGCATCTTTGCCATTGGCCTGTTGCTGTTCACCATCACCTTAGCACTCAACATCCTCAGCCGAAAATTATCCGCTCGTTTCCGCGAGGTATACGAATGACCGACAACGACCTGATGCAACGCTCACCGCACCTCATCCGTCGCCACCGCAACGGAAAAATTGGGCGAGCAATTTTCTTCCTCTCCACCACCATTGGCCTGGTTGCCCTTATTGTTCTCATCCTCAGCATCATCAACCAGAGCATGGGGCTGGTCATTGTCCGCTATACAGTCGAACCAGCAACCCTCTCTGACAAACCACTAGAAGACCTCGAATCAACGGAACTTTCCGCCATTCTCACCCAACGTCTCAAACCCAGCCGGCTACGCACCATCGAACGAGATACCCCTCTTGCAACCCTGAGTCGCACGCAGCTTTACAACCTCGTCATGGAAGAAATCGTCGTTCCCAAAGTGCAAAAAAGCTTTCACTTAGATGAAAGCCTGTTTCAGCGCGCAAAAATAGAGCAAATCGCCAGTGAAGAATACCCCGGAGCTCACATCACCTTTCGTTCCTGGATTAACTGGAATTTCATTGTTGGCAGTCTATCCAAATCGCCCGAAATTGCCGGAATCCGCACGGCCTTGATGGGCTCTCTTTGGATCATTCTCATCACCATCGTTGTAGCATTTCCCATCGGCGTCGGCGCGGCCATCTACCTGGAAGAATATGCCTCCAGCAGCAGCCGCATCAATCGCATCATCCAAACCAATATTGATAACCTTGCCGGCGTTCCTTCCATTGTCTACGGCATCTTGGGGCTTGCCATCTTCGTCCGCAGCCTGGGCGATCTGACACAAGGTCGCACCGTGATAAGTGCCGGTCTGACAATGGCCCTGCTCATCTTACCCATTCTGATCATTAATGCCCAGGAAGCCATCCGGGCTGTGCCCAACAGCCTGCGCCAGGCCAGCTATGGCCTGGGTGCCACACAATGGCAAACCATCTGGCACCATGTGCTCCCCTATGCCCTCCCAGGCATCCTGACCGGCACCATCCTTTCCATCTCCCGTGCCTTTGGAGAAACCGCCCCCCTCATCCTGGTTGGTGCTTCTTCCTTCATCAACAAAGACCCTAGCAGCCTATTCTCTCGCTTCACCGTCCTGCCAATCCAAATTTACAACTGGACTTCACGACCACAAGACACCTTCCGCAATATTGCTGCTGCCGCTATAATTATCCTCATCCTCACCTTGCTGACCCTCAATGCAGTAGCGATCCTGCTGCGCAACCGCTTTAGCAAACGAGTTTAAGCCAATCATGACCGAGACACCTTTCCCTAACAACGCTTACGCCATCGAATTACGCAATGTAGATATCTTTTATGGCAATTTTCGCGCCGTCAAAGACATCAATCTGCAAATTGAGCCGCGCAAAATTACCGCCATCATCGGCCCCTCCGGCTGCGGCAAGAGCACAGTCATCCGCTGCTTCAACCGCATGAACGATCTTGTCCCAAGTGCGCATCTCAACGGCGAAATTCTTTTCCACGGCAAAAACATCTATGACCCCGATGTAGACCCTGTTCAAGTGCGCCGCCTGATCGGCATGGTCTTCCAAAAGCCCAACCCATTCCCAAAAAGCATCTACGAAAACATTGCCTGGGGTGCGCGCGTGAATGGCTACCGTGGCAATATGGATGACCTTGTCGAACAATCGCTGCGTCAAGCCGCCCTATGGGATGAAGTCAAAGACACACTGAAAAAGAGCGCCTTGGCGCTTTCTGGCGGACAGCAACAACGCCTGTGCATCGCCCGCACCCTGGCAGTACGCCCCGAAATCATCCTCATGGACGAACCCTGCTCAGCTCTTGACCCAATCGCCACCCTCAAAATTGAAGACCTGATGCGCGAACTTTCGACACAATACACCATCATCATCGTCACTCACAACATGCAGCAAGCGGCGCGCGCCTCAGACTTCACCGCCTTTTTCACCATGGATACCGACCGGGCAGGAATAATGGTAGAATATGGGCCTACCAGTCAGATTTTCACCCGGCCCAAAGACAAGCGCACGGAAGATTACATCACCGGCAGATTCGGCTAATTCGTAAGCCAAAGGTAGCACACAATGACCCGACAAACTCTCGAACGTCAGATTCATCATATCCAAGATGAGGTTTTGCTGCTTGGCAGCATGATCGAACAAGCAATGCTAAAAGCAGTCAGCTCGCTCAAATGTCGCGATATTGCCGAAGCGCGCCGCATTTATCATGCCGATCAGCTCATTAACGAAAAGCGTTATGCTATTGAAAATGCCATCCTGATTTTAATTGCCACCCAACAGCCCATGGCGCACGATCTGCGCATCCTGGCTGCCATGCTTGAAGTCATCACCGAACTGGAACGAATGGGCGATTATGCCAAAGGCATTGCCCGCGTCACCATCCGCCTGGAAAACATCGAGATTCCCATTCCCACCCAGGAATTTGACCGCATGGCGGAACTATCCGTCAGCATGTTACACCGAGCCCTCAGCGCTTTTGTCACCGAAAATCCGAACCTGGCCGCCGCTATCCCTGCAGAAGATGATGAAGTAGATGAACTCTACAATCGGGTTTACCTCAACGTAGTCAACGCCATGATTGCCAACCCTCAAATCATTGACCACGCCAACCTGCTCCTGTGGGTTGCTCACAACCTGGAACGCATGGCCGATCGCGTCACCAACATCTGCGAACGAACCGTTTTCATCGCCACGGGCGAGGTTCTAGAAATTGACCAAAGCGATGACGAAACCGAACAAGACGTAGAATGACGCTTACAAAGAGACCGGCGCAATTTGCCGGTTTTCTTTTTGGATAATGATGCTATAATTTATTCAAATGTTGTAAATACTGTTCTAATTCCACAAAGGTGCCTATGTTAAAACCTCACTCTTATCGAGGAAAACTAATTGTTGTTGAGGGCATTGATGGCAGTGGAAAATCCACGCAGATTGACCTGCTCTACAAATGGCTACAGACTCAGGGAAAATCGGTCTACTTCAGCGAATGGAATTCCTCTCCATTGGTCAAAAGCACAACCAAAATGGGCAAAAAACAAAAAATGTTCACGCCCACCACCTTCAGCCTGATGCAAGCTACCGACTTTGCCGACCGCTGGGAGAACCAAATTCTGCCCATGCTCAAAGCCGGCGTCATTGTCCTGGCCGATCGTTATGCCTTCACTGCCTTTGCCCGTGATGTCGCCCGCGGCGTAGATCCTGAATGGGTGCGTAACCTGTACTCTTTCGCCCCACAGCCCGATCTCGCATTTTATTTTCGCGTCCCTGTTGAAATTGCAGTAGAGCGCATCCTCTCTGGTCGCGCCGAGCTAAAATATTATGAAGCTGGCATGGATTTAGGTCTATCCGATAGCAAAACCACCAGTTTTCGCCTCTTCCAACAACGCATCATCGCTCAATACGATGAAATGATCAACGAATTTGGCTTTGTAACCATAGATGGCACCGATGTCGTCCAAAACCAGCAAAAACTAGTCCGCCAAATTGTGCGCAAAAACCTGCTGGGCTGGGAAGGTATGCCCAATCCCAATCTTCCCCTTCCCCCCAAGCGCCGTCCCGCCCGAAAAACCGCCCCCCAAAAAGAAGGAGGTGAAGCATGACCAAAGCTCAATTCTACGGTGGCGGATTCCCCTACCGCACCATGACGGATATGCCCGGCAAACTGATCGTCCTTGAAGGCACCGACAGCGTTGGCCGCTCCACACAAATTGGCCTGCTGCGCAAATGGCTTGAAGATGAAGGCTTTGCCGTCGCTGATACCGGCCTCAATCGTTCACCACTCACACAGGTCGGCCTTGACCAGGCCAAAGAAGGTCACACCCTTGGCCGACAAACCATGAGCCTGTTTTATGCCGCTGACTTTGCCGACCGCCTGGAAAATCTCATCATCCCTGCGCTAAAAGCCGGCTTCTTTGTTCTCTCTGACCGCTACTTCTATTCCATCATTGCCCGTGACATTGTACGCGGCGCCGACCCAGCTTGGGCGCGCAAAGTCTATGGCTTTGCCCTCAAGCCCGATCTCACGCTCTACCTGCGCGCAGATGTTCCCACCCTGGTAGCGCGCATGGTGTATGGGCGCGGCTTCAACTATTGGGAATCGGGCATGGATATCCGCTGTGCTGATAACCTCTACGATAGCTTTTGCATCTATCAATCCCGCCTGATTGAACAGTTTGAGTTCCTTGCAAAAGAGTACAACTTCGTCACCATTGATGCCAACCGCCCCATTGAACCCGTCTTTGCCGACCTCAAAAGCCAAATCAGCGCCCTGATTGAGCAAGACAAAACCACCTAAAATTATCGAACGCACAAAACCATGAAAGACAAGTCTTCCAAATCCATTCGCAGCTTTGGTGCACAGACAATACTCCACCATGCACAAGCCCTTGAAAATGAAATGGAAGGCGTGCGTGCAGCCAACGACATGGAAGCCATTCACCGAATGCGGGTTGCCAGTCGCCGGCTGCGCACCAACTTAAGAATCTTCAACGACTACTTGCCGCCCCAACGAACACGCGCATGGCTCAAATCCATCCGCAAGCTCACCCGCGCCCTTGGTAACGCCCGCGATAGTGACGTGCAAATTGCATTACTGCAAAGCATCCTTGCTCAACAGCCGCCCATCACAGCCCAGCCTGGTCTGCGCCGAATCTTATTGCGTTTGCAGCAACGCCGCACCAAACAACAAACTAGCGTTCTGCAAGCCCTACAAACCCTTGAAAAAGAACAGACCCTCTCACAATTGCAACAACACCTTGTCGGACGCATAGACCCAGACGCGCCAGACTGTCCAGAGAAAATTTTGCCCTTTGCAGCTCAACTTGCCATCCGCCGCCTGCAAGAACTGCTACACTACGAACCCTTCCTACAACGCCCAGAATGCATCGTTGAACATCACGAAATGCGCATTGCCACCAAACACCTGCGCTACACACTTGAAACCTTTGCCCCCTGTTACCCCGATCAGCTCAGCCAACCCTTGCAAACCCTGCGCCAACTGCAAAACTATCTTGGCCAACTACATGATTGTGATGTCTGGTTACAAACCCTGCCGTTTTTCCTTGAAAAAGAACGGCAGCGCACAATGCACTACTTTGGAAACCTCCGACCATTGAAACGACTTTTGCCAGGGTTTGAATTTTTCCAAAACGAACGCAGCCAAGAACGCCAAAAAATTTACCAACAACTTTTAGAACGCTGGCAAACCTGGCAAGAAACAGGTTTCTGGAACGAATTGGAACAAACCTTTCAACTCCCATCCACTCCGCCTGTAGAGGATGTATGAATCAACCTTACCCTGCTTCCGCCGAACAAGAACTTGCTTTGCAGGCCGCACTTCACTTAGCCCAAACCTGCGAATATCCCGCCAATCATACCCATCAAGTTGCGCGCCTTGCCTTGCGACTTTTTGACCAATTGCAACCGCTGCATCAACTCACCCTTACACACCGATTTTGGCTACACGCAGCCAGCCTTCTGCATGACATCGGCTGGATCGAAGGACAAAAAGCACACCATAAAACCGCCCTCAACATCATCCTCAACACCCCCCTCTTGCCTTTCGGGCCCAACGAACGCCTCATCATCGGCTCCATCGCCCGTTACCACCGCAAAGCCCTGCCCTCCCTTGAGCATGATCACTTCTCCGCCCTCCTCCCCGAAGATCAACTTGCCGTCCGCACCCTATCCGCCTTGCTACGCGTTGCCGATGGCCTTGACCGCACACACCAAAACCGCGTCCTCGATGTACGCACCAACGTCACAGCCCATAAAATCCGCCTCACCTGTCACATTGCTGTCCCATCCGCGCCAGAAGAACAGGCTGCCACCTACGAAAAAGCAGCCCTTTTCGAACAGGTTTTTCAGCGCCAACTGCTCCTGATTTGGAAACAGCACGCTGCCTGATCAAGATTTCTTTTTCTTACCCCGTCCTTTTGCCACATCCCCCCAACGCAAGTCTAACTCGCGTCCGACGGTATCCACCACCGTGCGCAACACCTTGACGCGCGCAAAATACTTGTTATTGGCCTCCACCACAGTCCATGGTGCGAACAAAGTGCTGGTCTTCAGCAACATCTCTTCCACAGCCGTCTCGTATAACGGCCATTTTTCTCGGTTCCGCCAATCTTCATCCGTCAATTTCCAGGCCTTGGCCGGCGTATCACGCCGCTCTTCAAAACGGCGCAATTGTTCCTCGGCACTAATTTGCAGCCAAAACTTGACCAAAATCATCCCCGAAGCCACGAGCTGCCGTTCGAACTCATTAATTTCGCGGTAGGCCCGCCGCCATTCTGCTTCACTACAAAACCCTTCCACCCGTTCCACCATTACCCGACCGTACCAACTACGGTCAAAGATCTGAATCTGCTTTTCTTCAGGCGGTTTCAACCGACGCCAAAAACGCCATAAATAATGATGCGTCTTATCCTCCCCTGCCGGGGCTGCGATTGGATACACCTCATAGCCGCGCGAATCTACTTCCGCAATCAGCCGCTTGATTGCCCCGCCTTTGCCAGCTGCGTCCCATCCCTCAAATACAACGATCAAACTGCGTCGCCGCTTGTATAACTCATGTCCCAAAGCCTGAAGCTGCGCCTGTAATGGCTCCAGCTGCGCCTCATATTCCTCCAGGCTCAGCGCCTGCGACAAATCAATTCGTTCAAGCATCCTGCACCTCCGCAGTCAACAACTGCTCAGGCAACGCCTTGCCGCGCACCTGCAACGCCTCTTCCAAACGCCGGTTGATCGTTTCCAACACCTTGATGCGTGCCCAATACCGGTCTGTTGCCTCCACAATCACCCAACTACCCCATTCCGACTCCGTCCGAGCTAGCATTTCCTCAATTGCTGCCAGGTAGGCTTCATACTTGCGATGATGCACCCAATCTTCCTTCTGCACCCGCCATTGCTGCAATGGGTCTTTTTCCAGGCGTTCAAAACGCCGTTTCTGCTCTTTCTTGCTGATGTGCAAAAAGAACTTGATCAGCACCGCTCCATCATCGGCCAGCGTATGTTCAAAATCCACAATATCCTGATATGCCTGCTGCCAAACAGCCTCAGGAATCAATTCTTCCACCCGTTCGACCAGCACCCGCCCATACCAACTCCGATCAAACAAGGCAATCTCACCATCATTTGGCAACCGCAGCCAAAAACGCCACAACCAGGGCATTTGCTTTTCCAGTTCATTCGCCCCTTTGATTGGATGAATGCGAAAACCGCGCGGATCCATTTGGCGCGCCAAAAGATTGATGGTTGTCCCTTTTCCAGAAGCATCCCACCCCTCAAAAACCACCAGCACCGGCACCCCTGCCTCCCAACAAGCACGCTGCAAAAGCGTCAGACGCGGCCCCAACAATTTTAGCCGCTCTCGATACACCTCTTTGGTCAACGCAACTGTCAAATCAACCTTTTCCAACATTCCAGCCTCCTGCCCGACCTCTCGAGGATATTGTTAATAATGTATCCCAAACAAATAAAAAATTCAAGCCATTTCGAGTTGCTTTTTTGTTGAAAACATTGCATAATCAGAAAAACGTTCCACCCCTCATCTTCTTGTAATGCTGAGGGTTTTCAAAAAATTCAAGGAGTTTCCATGAGCAGCACAACCCCTGCCCCAAATCCTGTAGATGAATTAGCACGCGATGTATCGAACCTGCAACTTGAATTGAATTCCTTACAAAGCAAGGTGCGGCTGAATGATATTTCGGATCGCGTTGAAAACTTTGAAACCCGCCTGACAGGGTTACCCGCTCGCATACAAACCTTGCGCCAAAATGGTTATGCGTTCAACAAAACCATTGAACTCCAGGCCAATCAAATGTTGACACAATGGGCCAACATGCGCGGCAGCCTGCGCATGCAAATTCAAACCCAATCCCGCGCTTTGCTCAATGACCTGCCACCCATTGAAAGCAAGATGGCCCATCTTGCCACCCTCAGCCGCAACCTTTCGCTTGGACGTCCCTACTATGCCCAGGTCAAAAGCGAAATCGAAAGCCTGACCAAGCGCGCCGAGGCCGCCGCACAATCCATTCGCGGCATGTATGACGAATTCGAAGCACAATTCAACAAGCTCAACGCCTATCTGGACCGCGTCGAATGGAGCATCACCCAACTTGGTCAGGCTTGTTTTCAGCTCCTGCCTACAGAAGCGGTCATCATGGCCGTCAAAGCCCGCTGGATTACCGGCCCCAAAAAGGATGATGACGATCCACAAGGCAACTTCTACCTCACCGATCAACGCATTCTTTTTGAACAAAAGCAAGAAATCGCCACCAAGAAAGTTCTCTTTGTCACCACAGAGCGCAAACTGGTCCAAGCGTTGAAATTTGAAATCGCTCTCGCCCTCGTTCAGGAAGTCATCCCAACCAAACAAGGCGTCTTCAAGAACGAAGACCACCTTGAAATACGCTTTGCCGTTGGCGCCCCATACCAATCCATTCGCTTACACCTCGACGGTCAGGATTGCAAAGAATGGCAACAGTTAATCCAACGCGCCCGCAGCAAAGAATTTGATAAAGACCGCGCCATTGAAATTGATCAAACCGAAGTTGAAAAAGTCAAAAGTGCCCCCACCAAATGTCCTTCCTGCAACGCCACTATTGAC
>JAIWNK010000104.1 GCA_020216845.1 Anaerolinea sp.
AAACCAATCTTGCGCGGACAGGATACCATTACCTGCGACTACTGCGGCACCGTCATTCGCCTCTAATCTGATAGCCAAACACTTCGCCAAACACCTGACTGACCTGCTTCACCACCTCTTCCATTCCTGGCAGCGGTGTAAGCAGGTCAGCCAGGCTGATCATCCGTACCCCTTCCAGCCCACACGGCACAATTCCAGCCCAATAGTGCCCGTCAGGGTTAACATTCAAAGCAAAACCATGCCGCGTGATTCCATTGGCATCCACTTTGACGCCAATCGAAGCAATCTTATCCGCCCCCACCCACACCCCGGTTAGCCCCGGACGTGCTTCCGCATGCACCCCCAAACGTTCCAGAGCACCGATCAACACCCTCTCCAGCCGTCGCACGTAGCCAACAAAATCGGCTTGTGGCAAACGTCCCTGCTGCCAACCCGCCGAAGCCAGACGCAGTAGCGGATACCCCACCAACTGCCCCGGCCCATGATACGTCACATCACCGCCACGATCCACCCAGCGCAATATCACCCCGCGCGCTGCCAATTCTTCCGATGACCATAAAACATGCTCAGCCTGACCGCGCCGACCCAACGTGTAAACATGTGGATGTTCAAGTAACAACAACGTATCGGCACGTTGCTCAGCGGCAATCTCCGCCGCCCAACGTGCTTGCAATTGCCATGCCTCATCATATCCCACTGTTCCAAGCCAATGTACATCACATTTCATGGATTAATTGTAACATAAACACAAACTCTTAACTTTATCTCATGCAAATTCTATCAAATACGGTATAATACATTCTGTCATTGAGAGCAATTTTCTCCTTCAGACCTTCTCTCCCTCCAGGCTGGGAGAGAAGGTTTTTTAAATCTGCCACAAGGCCCGTGCGTTTTTGGTAATTTTAGGAAATACATGTTGCCTGACAGAGTTTACCACCATCATCCCCAAGGATTTGTCAGTCACCACACTCCTTTTTCTGGTACAATTAATCACAATCTTAACAAAAACCTCGTCTTCTCTCATCGAGGAAAATATGGGCAAAGCCAAACTTCTCGTCGGGATTATCGTCTTTGTGATCTTTGTCTTTGTGGGATTTTGTGTAGCAGGCCAACTACCTGAAATGCTTGATATCCCCACACTACCGGCTGAAAAACAACAAAACTATCTTCTCATCCATGTAGATTCACTCGATCAAACCACACCCAAAATCCTATCTCTCTGGACAGTTTCAATCTCCAGTACCTCATCCATTACCAGCCTGAAAGCACAACCTCTTTTCCCCTCAACCGCCACCCAAAGCGCAGTGGTCTTGCACAGCTTCTCACTGGATAACAAAGGACAACCCACCAAGGAATTCCTCACCTTGGTTCAATCTACCTTTAGATTGCCCATCAACAACTATATTCTCATTGATAATGATGGCCTTGCCAGCCTTCGCAGCATGTGGCTAGGTACAGCGCTTGCCCCCGTCGAAAGCAATGCTGACGAGATCCTGTTAATCGAACAGGGTTGTGAACGCATCCGTCAAAATCAAATCGCATCCGATGTAAATCAAGCACTGTCTCAAATCATTCCCCGTCATTTTCGCACAGACCTATCTTTTGATGATGCCATCTTGCGCTGGAATGAAATCACCCAGTCAGGCGATAAACTAAAGTGTGAAGTGTTTGCCCCGCAGCGCTAAAGCATCATCTCAGCAAGGGCTCAAGACCATGCTGCCGCAGCAATGCTTCATCTCGCAATAGCACCTGCGTATCCCCATCCGCCACAATCTTACCCTCATCCATAACAATCATGCGCGGCAACAACTCAGCCACCAAAGCCAAGTCGTGCGTAGCCACCAACATCGCCTGCGGCAGCTCAGCCAAAAGCTTCATCAGCCCTCGTCGAGCTCGCGGATCCAACCCTGCCGAAGGCTCATCCAAAGCTAAAACCATCGGCTTCATCGCCAACACAGTTGCAATGGCAATACGCTTTTTCTCTCCCACGCTCAAGTGATGCGAAACCCGACCAGCATATCCTTGCATATGCACTGCTTGTAAAGCCTCGTCCACACGTCGTTCGACCTCTGCGCGCCCAAGCCCCTGATAAATTGGCCCAAACGCCACATCATCAAACACCGTTGGCGAAAACAACTGATCATCCGGCGACTGAAATACCAACCCAACCAAGGCGCGCACACGCCCAAGCGTCTTTTCTTCCACGCGCAATCCCCCCACCTGCACCTCTCCATCGCCGCGCAAAATTCCATTCAAGTGCAATAGTAAAGTAGACTTACCTGCTCCATTCGGCCCAACCAATGCCACCTTCTCCCCCGGGCGCAAAGCAAATGAAACATCCTTCAGCGCCTGCTGTCCATCCGGATAAGCATAGCTCAATCTCTGCACCCAAACCGCTTCAGGCATACAACACTCCCAACACAGTAACAAAAGCGAAAAATAACAACCCAGCTACCAATACCACAACATTCCAGACCGCCGCCGGCGGACGCGGCAAAAGCCGAATCTCACCATCATAGCCGCGCGCCAACATCGCTGCATAAACCCGATCACTGCGCTCAAACGAGCGCACCAGCAAACCGCCAACCATTCCCCCGGCCACCTGCGCCCGCCAGATCAATGTCCCCCCGCCTCGTCTTCCGTCAGCAGCAACGCTGCTGCGAGCCAATCGAGCCCGCAGCAATCGCTGCACTTCCTCAACCATCAAAAACAAATAACGCCACATCAACCCCGTCATTGATACCAACAACCCTGGCAAACGCAATGCCCGCAACGCCAACAGCAAATCCGGCATGGGCGTCGTTGCCACCAATACAATCGCTGCTTGTAACGAAATCCACGACTTGAAAACAACCCCTAAAAAACGCTCCAATCCAGCAACAGTCAAAGAAAGCTGTGCCCAAGAAAGCAAAGCAGCTCCCGGCTGCGCGAACAGCACCGGCAATGCAGCCAACATGAACGGGAGAACCAGTAACGACCGACGCAGCACATAACCCACCCCCAGCTCTGACAAAATGGCTGCCGAAAGCGTCACCGTCAGCAACAACACATAGACAATCCAGGCCCCCGGTGCTGCCAACGCACCCGTAACGATCAAAGCAATCGTCAACAACAATTTCACCCGCGCATCCAGGCGGTGAATCACACTATTGCCAGGCTGATACGGATCATGCATACTATGATGCGTGTCGGCGAATATTCCGCCTGACATAAGCCAGCCCTAATGTCAGGCCCAATACAACCAACACCCCCACTACCCCAGCCACAATCGTTGCCAACGCCTCGTTCTGAATGCCCGGCATGACATAATCGGGGATGATTGAATAGAGCGAGTCGCGCGCTGCTCCCAAAAAGCCATGCTCTTCCGCCACCCACTCCAACCCATCCGGATGAGAAGAAGCCCAAGGCGAGAAAACCGTCAACCCCACCGCCAATAACGTTCCCCCAATCAACACAGCCCGGCTGCCATTCGGCTGCGCCTGTCCCAACTTTAACAAATCACGCCGTGCAGCATAAATGAAGGCCAGCGCGCCAAGCGTAATCAGCCCTTCCCCCAAACCAATCAAGGCGTGAATGCCACCCATTGCCGGCACAGCGATATTCGCCGGTGAAGTGCCAGAAAAGGCCAATTCCAAGGCACAAGCCAATGAAGCTACGAAAATTGAACTCCAGGCCGCAGCAAAACCACTTATAAAGATTGCTAACCTCGTTTCGCCCAACAGTCGCCGCACCAAACGATTAACCGCATAGGCAACAAACACACCAACCACTGCCATATTGAACAAATTGGCGCCCAACGCCAACAAGCCCCCATCTTGAAAGAGCAGCGCTTGCGTAGATACAACAATCGTCATCACCAACACCGCTGCATAGGGGCCCACAAGAATCGTTGCCAGAGCCGCACCCAGCAAATGCCCCGATGTGCCACCTGTTACGCTGAAATTCAACATCTGCCCGGCAAAAATTGCTGCTGCCAGCACCCCCATCAGGGAATCATTTCGATCGCTATCCAAGCGATTCAACCGACGCAACGCAACACCAATGACAGTCAGTGAAATGACCCAACAAACCACCAACACCACAATCGAAAGAAAACCATCCGGAATATGCATTGCAACAGCTGAAAACAACATCTTACCCTCCAAAAGAAACAAATTCACCTGTATAATCAGGCAAATGACATTATAATCTCTAAGCAGCAAATTGCAAAGACTTGCAAATGCAAAAAGTTGCGACAAAAGAATGAAAAAAACTTCCACCAGCCTTCAAATTCTCAGTCTACTCGAGAACTGTCACTGTCATCTCAGCGCAGCTGAAATATATGAGCAGCTACGCCCGCAACTACCAGCAGTTGCCCCCTCCACCGTCTACCGCATCCTGGAGCGCCTCGTTCACACCGGACAGGTCTCCATCTCCGATATGGGCGGCGGCACCGAAGTCTACGAAATTGCCAACCAGCGCCACCACCATTTGGTTTGCGAACGATGTCACACCGTCCTGACTCTCTCGGATGCTGAAATTCAACCCCTATTTGAATCGCTACAACAACGCCATTCATTTGTCATTTCCACCAATCATCTGGTATTATTTGGCATCTGTGAAAAATGTCGTTCCGGTTCCTAAAAACCAGGAACTTTTTGCAGTCATCCAACGTCCACCCATCAGCGCTTACTCCGTAAGGGTTCGTTTTTGCTGAAAAAAGGAGAAAAAATCATGAAGCTTTTGAAATACGTTGTTGCTGTCTCTGTGCTGATTGCCCTCATCGGCTGCAGCACCCCCGGAGCGACCGCTCCGACCGCCAACCCCCAAGAGGTCGAGGCGACCATGTCCATCATGCGCACCCAGGCCTACGAATCGGCTGCGCAAGTCTTCACCCAAACAGCTGCGGCCAAACCCAGCGACACCCCCGTTCCAACGGAAACGCAGGCCCCGCCCACGCGCACGCCGACCGAGCCGCCAACCCCAACCAACACCTTCCCGCCCCTGCCAACCTGGACGCCCACCCGCATTCCTCCGACTGCAACCCCCGTCTTCACGCCCACTCCCGTTGGCCCAGTTCCCACCGCTACCAGCGCTGCCCTACAATGCCAAATCAAATCCCAATCGCCCGCCTTGGGTGCCAGCATGTCACCCAACAATGATTTTGACATGCATTGGATCGTCAAGAACACCGGTACAGCCGCCTGGAATTCTGACAACGTTGACTACAAATACATCAGCGGTACAAAATTCCAAAAATATGCCGATGGATTCGACTTCCCCAAAACCGTTAACCCCGGTGAAGAAATTGACCTGGCCGTAGACATGAAAGCGCCCGGCACAACCGGTGCCTACAGCGCCACCTGGGCCATCGTTCAAAGCGGACAAACCATCTGCACCCTCAAAATTGACCTGCAAGTCAAATAAAACGTTAAGATTTCTCAGGTCAAAAAGTGATATAATCACTCTGTTTTGAACCCGATTTTCAAGAAATGGAGTTTGCCTTGGACGCTGAAAACAAGCCCGTTGTTGTTGAAGACGATGTCGTCGTCAGTTTGAATTACACCCTGACTGTGGATGGTGAAGTTGTGGATTCATCGGAAGAAGATGGCCCCATCTCGTTCATTCAAGGATATGGGAACATCATCCCCGGTTTGGAGCGCGAGCTATACGGTATGCGCACGGGCCAGAGCAAGCACGTCAGCGTTTCAGCGGCGGATGGCTATGGCACAGTTGACCCTGAAGCCGTGATGGAAGTTCCAACCGAAGAGCTGCCCGCCGACATTCCCCTGGAAGTGGGCGTTGAACTTGAAATTCTCAACGAAGATGGCGAAGAATTAAGCGCCGTCATCACCAAAGTGGGTGAAAAAACCATCGTCTTGGATTTCAATCACCCCCTGGCCGGCAAGCAGCTCGAGTTTGATGTCACCATCACCGATCTGCGTGCTGCCACCCCCGAAGAGCTCGATCACGGTCACGTCCATGACGAAGACTACGACGAGGACGAAGAAGACGAAGAAAACTAAAAAAATATTTCTTTGTCCAACAACCACAAAGGCGGGCAGTCCCCGCCTTTGTGCTTTTAAATCACAAATCCATGAAAATCGCTTGTATCCTCCCCCTAAAAATGAGTACAATAACAGTAATCCAATCTTGCTCAAAAGAACATCATGACCGATCAAATCGCACAAATCCAAACCGCCATGCAAGCCCTGGAAGCCCAACGCAGCGTTCTAGGTGATACTGTCGTAGACCTTGCCCTGGACTCCATGCGACGCAAACTTGAAGCGTTGTCTCTTCAAACCGCCCAACGCGAACAGCAACGCAAACAAGTGACTGTCATGTTCGCTGACATCTCAGGCTTTACCAGCCTGTCCGAAAGCATGGATGCCGAAGACATCACAGACTTAATGAACGAAGTCTGGCAAAACCTGGATAGCATCATTGAAAAATATGGCGGACGGATTGACAAACACATTGGTGATGCCGTCATGGCTGTTTGGGGCGTTGAAATTGCTCGCGAAGATGACCCCGAAAGCGCCATTCGTTGCGGCCTGGAAATGCTCAAAAGTGCTTTTGCCCCTGAAACAAAACGCCCCTCTCTCCAATTGCGCATTGGCATTAACACAGGGCCAGTCCTATTAGGCGATGTCGGCAGCACACAAGAATTTACCGCCATGGGAGACACAGTCAACACTGCCAATCGCCTGCAAAACGCAGCTCAACCCAATAGCTTACTGATCTCACACGATACCTATCGTCATGTACGCGGCCTCTTCAAAGTACGCGCCCTTGACTCGCTTGCTGTTAAAGGCAAATCCGACTTGCTGCGCGTCTACTCCGTTGAAGCCGCCCGGCCCAGCGCTTTTCGCACGCTCACGCGCGGCGTTGAGGGCGTAGAAACCCGCATGATTGGCCGCGAAAACGAATTGCAAATCTTGCAAAACGAATTTGAAACCAGCCTGACCACACCTTCAACCAGTATGGTCACGATCCTTGGCGAAGCCGGCCTGGGGAAGAGCCGCCTTATCTACGAATTCAACAACTGGATTGAATTGCTTCCCTTTCAAATTCAAACCCTCAAAGGACGCGCCACCCAACAAAATACCGCTGTACCTGCCTCCTTATTGCGCTTCATGCTCTCCGGATATTTCAACCTTCTGGAAAGCGACCCATCCGATATCCTGCTTGAAAAACTCACCCAAGGCCTTTGTAAACTTTGGACAAGTGAAGAACAGCACAATTGCAACGAAGCCGCCGTCATTCTTGGCACATGGCTGGGCTTCAAATTTCCGGCCACACCCTATCACACCACAATCAATGACGCTCGCGAACTCCATCAACGCGCCCTCAACTATCTCAGCTTGCTCTTCCGTTCCCTGGCCGAATATATGCCTACCCTGATTTTACTTGAAGACATCCATTGGGCTGATGAACGCTCCCTGGAAGCCATCCAATGGGTCTTCAATGCCGCACAAGACCTCCCCATCCTCATTGTTGCTCTAGCGCGCCCCTCTCTTCTAGAGACACACCCCAATTGGGTTGAGCAAAACGCCGCACCTCTACAAACCAACCGCCACACGGTGATTGAGCTACACCCACTCTCACAACAAGACAGCCAATTGCTGGTCGCTGAAATCTTGCAGAAAGCCCCTGCCATTCCACCCCATCTTTTCGAACTCATCATTGAACGCTCTGAAGGCAACCCCTACTACATCGAAGAAATGGTCAAAATCTTAATTGATGAGGGCGTCATCCAAACCGGCATGGAACAATGGCTCATCAACACAGAACGTCTGGCAACCATCAATGTTCCAGCTACCCTGACAGGGATCCTGCAATCTCGCCTTGATAGCCTGCCAGAACAAGAACGCCTGGCTTTGCAGCGCTGTTCCGTCATTGGCCGCATTTTCTGGGAAGACGCATTGACCTATCTCGGCACAAGCGGCTCATCCACCATTCTCAATCGTCTGCTCGAGCGGCGTATCATCTTCCGCCGCGACAAATCCGCCTTTCAACACACCCAAGAATTCATCTTCGAACACACCTTGCTGCGCGATGTAGCTTATGAAAGCGTCCTCAAGCGCGAACGTCGCAGCTATCACGCTCAAGCGGCCCATTGGCTTGTCACTGTCACCCAAAACAGTGGTCGCACCGATGAATACGCCGCCGTCATTGCCGAGCACTATGAGCAAGCCGGCGATATAGATGCTGCCCGCGCCTGGTATCACCGGGCAGCTGCCGGTGCAGCAACACGCTTTGCCAACGCCGAAGCGCGCCGCTACTACAACCACGCCATCGAACTGACCCCATCAGAAGACCTGCGCGCCCGCTTCGACCTCATCTCTGCCCGCGAAAAAATCCTCGACCTGCTCGGCGACCGCCAATTTCAGGTACAAGACCTGACCGCCATGCAAGAAATCAGTCAGCGCCTCAACGATCTGCGCACTCAGGCCGAAGTCGCCTTGCGTCAGGCGCATTTTGCCGAAAAAACCAGCAACTATCATCTGTCCGCCGATGCATCTCGCCTTGCCATCCAAATCACTGAACGCATTCAGCAGCCCGTCCAAGAAGCTGCTGCACATCTGCAACTTGGCCGCGCCCTGCGCCGCCTTGGCAACTACGAAGAAGCCTGGAACGAATTCCAAAATGCCCTGGCCCTTGCCAAAGAACTTGGCTTGCTGCAAATCGAAGCCGATTGTATGCACAACCTGGGCAACATCTATTCTCATCAAGGAGACTATCGTAGTGCCATAGACTACTATAAACACTCCCTACGTCTGCAAAACGACTTGCACAACCGACAAGGTACCGGAGCAGTACTAAACAGCCTGGGCATTGCTGCGGACAGTCAGGGCGCCTACACAGAGGCCAAAGCCTATTACGAACAGGCCCTTGAAGCCTTTCGTAGCATCGGCGATTTATGGGGCCAAGGCCTGGCCTATAACAACCTTGGCATCGTCTGCTCTGAATTGGGCGACTATGCAGAAGCACGACAATACTATCAGCAATCGCTCAACGTCACCCTGCAGGTCAATGACCGCGTTGGCGAAGCACTTGCCCTCAACAACCTGGGGCTCATCTCCGACCATCTCGCTGACTACACCGCGGCAGAAATCTTTTATAACCGCGCCCTTGAAATTGTCCGCCAAACGAACGACCTTCAAGGCGAAGGGGTTACCCTGGCCAGCCAATCCCTGCTCTATGTGCACCAAGAGCGATACGAACAAGCCATCCTGACAGCGCAACAGGCCATCCAAATTGCCCAACAACTGGGTGAAGAGCGCGTTCAGGGCTACGCCCTCACCAACCTTGGGCACGCCCTTTTCCACAAACAAGACCTCGACGGCGCTGCTCAAGCCTACCAAACTGCCATTGAAATCCGCAAACGCCTTGGCGACCGTAACCTGATGATCGAATCGCTCGCAGGACTTGTCAATGTTTGGTTGGCAAAGAAACAAATTCCTCAAGCAACTGAAGCAGGCCGCACCATCTTACAGATTTTGCAAGAAAACCCATCGCTCAACGGAGCAGAAGAACCCTTGCGCGTCTATTTAACCTGTGTCAATGTGCTCCGAGCTACCAATAGCCCCTTGCTTCTGCCAACACTAAAAGCCGCCTGCCAACTGCTACGCGATAGCGCTGCACACATCAGCGATCCAACACTACGAAGAGCCTACCTGGAACGCATCCCGTACCACGCCGCACTACAAGAGCTTGAACGAATTCTTTTGCCCACCCCAACCGGAGAATAACCAGCATGTCCCGAATTGCCATCCCGATTGAACGTCTACTCAACCGCCCCTACGATTTTTGGGAAAACGAATGGGTCTTACTCACCAGTGGAGACTTTGAAAGCAAAGAATACAACGCCATGACCGTTGCCTGGGGGAGCTTGGGCTGCATGTGGTCACGCCCATTTGCGCAAGTCGTTGTTCGTCCAACCCGTCACACCTTCCAATTCATGGAACGCTATCCAACGTTTACCCTGTGTGCCTTTGGCCCGCAACACCGCCCTGCC
>JAIWNK010000105.1 GCA_020216845.1 Anaerolinea sp.
CTCCATTGGGATCACCTGACTATATCCCCCTCCGGCTGCCCCCCCTTTGATGCCAAAAGTTGGCCCCTGACTTGGTTGCCGAATGCAAGTCACCACCCGTTTGCCCAAATGCGCCCCCAACGCCTGACTGAGACCAACGGTCGTTGTTGTTTTTCCTTCTCCCAAAGGTGTTGGGGTAATCGCCGTCACATCCACATAATACCCATTTGGCACATCTCGCAAGCGTTCCAAAACCTCAAGCTTAACCTTTGCCTTGTAAGGTCCATACAGCTCAATTTCATCGGGCAACAAACCAAGTTCTTCCGCCACCTGAACAATTGGCTTGAGCTCCGCCGCCTGTGCAATTTCAATATCCGATGGAACAGGAAGCACACGCTTCAGCGGCGTTGGCCGAAATTCTTGCCGAGCAATTGCAGCACACATAAGCAACTCCTTTTCGATTGATAAAATCAGCCCTGCGACGGGTATTTAATTATTGACCAATTATCGCAGAAAAGCAAGTCTTCTGACTTGTTCGTATCATTTTCGTGTACAATTAACCGGTTCCCACCTCATGCTCAGGTCAAAGTCAGGAGAATCATCCATGCCCGGCGAATTCATTTCCCCCCAAGCCTTCCAACACTTGCTCAATCAGCAGCCTGTTCAACTGCCCGCTGAAACAGTCGAACCCATCTTGCTTCCCCTGTTTGCCTCGATTGACCGTTCCTTATTCGACCGTCTTGCCAAGCAACATTCGTGTGCGCCCGCAGAAATCATCTGTCGTGAAGGCGATACCGCCGATGCCGCCTATCTAATCTGGTCGGGGCGTGTTGCCATCGTCAAAGGCAGCCTCGATGAACCGCTCCTGCTCGGCATTCGTCTCCCCGGCGAAATGGTCGGTGAAATGGCCTTACTCGAAAACAAACCTCGTTCTGCCACCATCATCGCCCTCACCCCCACCTACCTGTTGCGCATCAATGCCAGCGAATTTCAACAGCTGCTCTTTATCCAACCCGAAATGGCGCGTCAGGTCATGTCCTCGATTAGTGCACGCCTGCGTCAAGCCGATGCTGCCCGTGCCAGTGGAGAGCAACAAAGTCGGCAACTCAGTGAAAAGGTTCAAACCCTAGAAACCGAAAAACAACAACTCCTCAACATCCAACGCGTCCGCCAGGAAACCAGCGACCTCATCATCCACGATCTGCGCAACCCGCTCAACACCATCTATCTCACACTGTGCATGTTGGAACTAACCCTACCACCTGAAATTGCCAGCGAAAACCGCCAACCTCTTGAAATTGCCAAATCTGCTGCTGAACGGATGAAACGCCTTGTCAACTCGCTGCTCGATATCTCCCGCCTCGAATCGGGTCAATCACCACTGCATCTTTGCTCCACCAACTTAAACAGTCTAATTCAGGATATGCTACGTCAATTAGCCTTCAGCGCTGAAATCGCCCAAGTACAACTGATTACCGATATTTCCGACGCCTTGCCGACCCTCAATATAGACGAAGACAAAATCGGACGTGTGATTGCCAACCTGATTGACAACGCCCTAAAATTCACCCCCCCGCAAGGCAGCATCACCATTGCGGCACATGCCACGCCTGAGGAAATCACCGTCTCCATCACCGACACAGGCCCAGGCATTCCGCCCGAAGATCGCCAACGGATCTTCGAGCGGTTTGCCCAATCCAACCAGGAAAAGCCTCAACGCGGCTTTGGCCTGGGGCTCACCTTCTGTCAATTAGCCATTCAGGCGCACGGTGGACGAATTTGGGTCGAAGCAGGTGAAAACGGACTTGGCAGCCGTTTCATCTTCACCCTACCCCTCCACTAAAATAACCCAAAGAAGCGCAACAAAGGTCGACCATATCCCGCCATGAAAGGCCAGGGAATGGCAACCAACAACAGCACAAACGAAGCCAGGAACCACAGCGCGGCGCGTTTGTGCTTCGCAACATCGCTATGTGCCTTTTTGGATTGCACCCGCCCCACATGAGCGAGGATCAATCCGATCAACATCAACAACCAGTGTTCCATTGCAAAAAAGCGCACACTGCTTGTTCCAGCCACAGCCCCAAAATTAAGCAGTGCGCTTTGCCAACCGCGGCTAAAGAACAGCACAATCCCCAACAACAATTGTATGTCGAACAAATTGTTGTACCACAACCCCGTCTGATTATCCAACTTTTTCCAAGGCTTCTTCCCCAGCCAACCGGAGAACCCTCGAACAATTGCCAAAACACCAAACACAACCACTGCCCAACGGGTTAAATTGTGCAATGTCAACAAAACCAAGTTAAAGATATCCATCTTTTTCTTCTCCTGGATTAAGATTTTTAGAACAAGCCATAAGCCAATATGCGCTTGGCAGCACCTCGCCACCTATGGTTAGCCGAAAATGTACATTGCTCAGAATAGTAATTGCCTTAAGCCTCCTCCCGAGTAAAGCCATGCCCCAAACTTGCTTTTCATCCAAACTTTGGGGAAAACTTCTTCAATGATTACAGACAGAATTGTATCATAATTGTATACCGAAGCACCCCCAAAAACACAAAAATGTACAACCTTCTGTGCGTATTAAACCAAATCATCCGCCAATAGTCTTGGACGCTTCTTCGGACATTGCAACAGCCGCCAGCAAAACCCGACTCTTCTTCATTGGCTGCACCACGCATTCAGCGCTTGCCGCAGGGATGAAAGCTGTTTCTAACCGATCAAGACACATCCGTTGTTGACCACAAAGCAGTTCCACCGCCCCCTCTACCACCGTCAAAGTCTGAAACGACCTGCGTCCTGACGGCAAAAGCCCGCTTTGATGCTGCAAAGTCAGCAAATCCAACCGAAATTGCACCCCAGCCGCCAAGATTGCTCTCTGTCCATCCTCCAAGGCCGGCATTGGGTGATGAAAGGTGCCTGAATCAACACGAACAACTCGCCGCGCTTTTTCCACATGCAAAACCCTACCGTTTGAAAGAGGCCGATCCCAATCATAGATTCGGTAAGTCAGATCAGAAGCCTGCTGAATTTCATAAATCAAAAGCCCCGGGCCAAGTGCATGAATGGTGCCCGCCGGAACATACACCGTATCTCCAGCTTGCACCCGCAATCGTTGTACAACATCCAACACACGCCCTTCATTCACTGCTTGCAACAAATTTTCCTGTGAGACGGTGGGCAAAACCCCGGCGATTAACTCAGCCCCCGGCAACGCATCAATCACATGCCAGGCCTCCGTTTTTCCGGTCATGCTTTTGCCTTCCAGCTGCTGCGCCTGCACATCATCCGGGTGCACCTGCACCGAAAGCCAGTCTGCGCAATCCAATAATTTAACCAGCAACGGAAAACGTTGAGGAGATTGCGAAAACACAAGATCGCCCAGCAAAGCTGCACCATGTTGCCGCATTGCCTGAGCCAATGTTTGTCCGGCAAGGGCACCTTCTGCAATCAAATCATTTTCGTACACAACCCAGGCTTCAGCAGTTTTCTGACCTGGACGCAGGCGTTGCCCACCCCAAACATAATCACGATATTCCGGGATTAACTTGAAAGGCAATAAATTGTCCACACACACTCAAAGCGGCGTCTAATCTCCCAGACAAATGCCCAGGTCGCGCGCAGTCAAAATTGTATCACAATCCAATGGAACTGTCTTCATCCGTCGCGTAGCATCTTCCAAAGGCACATATTGAACAATTGGCGGGTCAAGCGCAACCAAAATACCGCGCCGCCCCTCGCTGATTGCCCGCACCGCCGCTGCGCCAAAGCGCAATGCCACCAACCGATCAAAGCTTGTTGGCGAACCGCCCCGCAGCAAATGCCCCAGCACCACCACACGCGTTTCTTTGCCGGTCATCTGTTGCAATTCCTGAGAAACTTTCTCCCCAATGCCGCCCAAACGCTCCGCCCGTCCAACTTCATGACTGATCACAGAAACCGTTCCGTCTTTTGGCCTTGCGCCTTCCGCCACCACCACAATCGAGAAATTACTTCCTTGCTCCTCGCGAAGGCGAATTTTTTCTGCCACTTTTTCCAAATCATACGGGATTTCTGGCAGAAGAATCACATCCGCCGAGCCCGCAACCCCACTTTCCAACGCAATCCAGCCAGCATATCGCCCCATCACCTCGACCACAATCACGCGCCGATGCGAAGAAGCTGTGCTGTGCAACCGATCCAAACATTCTGTGCTGAAAGCCACGGCTGTATTGAAACCAAAAGTCACCACCGTCTGATCTAAGTCATTGTCAATCGTCTTTGGCACGCCCACAACCCACAGCCCCTTGCGCGCCAGCGCATTGGCAATCGTCATCGAACCATCTCCGCCGATGGAAATTAGCGCATCAATCTCGTGCATTCGAAAAGAACGCACCAACTCATCCGTCCGATCCACCTCTTCAATCGTACCATCCGGCATTTTCAGCGGAAAACTCAATGGACTGCCGCGGTTGGTTGTTCCCAAAATCGTGCCGCCCAGGTGCGTAATGCCACGCACCCGTTCCCTTGTCAGGCGAATCAATCCGCCATCCAAATAATTTTCTGGCATCAACAAGCCATTAAAGCCATCGCGAATGCCGTACATCTCCCAGCCACGATTAATGCCAGCCAACACAGCCGCTCGAATGACCGCATTCAGGCCAGGGGCATCGCCGCCGCCTGTACAAATTGCCACCCGCTTCACTTTTACATCTTCAGCCATTCTGGCACCTCCCAAAGAACAAAAAAACAAGATCAATGAGAGAATTGTAGCATCGAAGCGAAAAACGTGCAGCTCGTCTAGCCAAGCAATTTCAGCCAGGCAACCAATTTTTCAGCCAGGGCTGCCTCACACCCCGTATACACATGATCCGCCCCAACGATCACCTCTGTCTGACAGCCAGGCACAGGCGCATCCAGCAACGAACGCACCGTTGTGCACCAATCCAACTCTGTATCCCCACAAGCCGCAAAGCGCGGCAGCTGAAACCCCTTCAGCAACTGCAACGTGTCCACGGCACAAGCCGCATGGTCACACACCGTCTCTGCGCTCATCAAATAGGGCCACTGTTCCCCCACAAAAAAGCGCTTTCCTTCTCCAATTTCTACCCGACGTTGTGCTTCAGCCAACCATTCCTCTAAAGAACGTCCCCCGCCCAGGTTCGGCAACTGCCAGGGGACAATATCAGCCACCCGTTGTAATGGCGAAAGCACAGCCAGCCCAACCACGCGTTCATCGCTCGTGCGGTCCAGATAGTCGCACACCTTCGGCGCCGCCTTACTATGCCCAACCAACGCCAATCGTTCAAAGCCGCGCGCCATCATCCAATCGCACCCCGCTTGCACATCATAGAAACTATCCGCAAAGCGTTCCGTTGCTGCACCGATAATCCCCGTACCACGATTGTTAAACACCAAACAAGAGAATCCTGCTTCCGCCAGCAAAGGCGGCAAGCTACTTTCTACCTCACCAATAAAACTGCCCGTCATGCCATGTACCAACACCACCCCAAGGGCTTGTTTCGGCGACTGCGCCGCATACAATGCACCCATCATGCGCCGACCATCCCCTGTCTGCAGCTGAACCAACTCAGCAACTGCCTGCACCCGTTGCTCTACAAAAGTCATTGCAACACCTCCTCTAAAATAGGCGCCTTGACGCCATACTGATCACAAATCTTACGCAAATCTTCAAGCGAAAGCCCTGTTGCAGCCTGCCCTGCCAACAAGTTCATATACTCGTACTGCGCAGCTGTTTCGGCATATTCAACCAAATCTGCGGCAGCCTCCAGGCTGCGCTCACTACGAGTCACAATCCCATGTCGCTGCCAAACGACAGCCCGATAACGGCTCAAGCCATCCATCGTTTGCTGCATCTGCTCAGCAGAAGATGGCGTTGCGTAAGGCAGATACCCAATTCCCTCTGGAAAAACCAATACCGTTTCCGGTTGCCAGCGCAACAGCGCCCGATTCAACGCCACCGTGCTGCCATAAGCTGCCAAATGGCTCAAATATACCAAATGACGCGGTTGCGCATGAACCACAGCATGAAAACGCGCACCTTCAAAACGCACGTGCTGCTGATGTACCGCCAAATGCGAATTGAACTCACTGCTTGGCCGCAAATCTTGTACTGCATAGCGCGCCGCTTCATTACCACCCGGCAGCACATTCATCAAGCAGAGAGTCACCGCCGGATTCTCAGCCACATCTCGCAAGCGACACCCCGAGCTCGTCACAATGACCCACCCGTCCGCCAGTGCCGGCACAGATACCGGCAACGCAACCACATCCCAGAAACGAAACCGCTCCTCGATCCCCTCAAGAGAACGCACAAACACCGACAAATTGCCTGCTGCGCCCTCAGCAGACCCTAAAACAGTCAGCTGCTGACCAACCCGCCCCAAAGCAGCTACCAGGTCAGAAAAAAAGGGTGGTTGAAGATTCATCGAAGCTCCCAAACAACAAATTTTTGCTAATTTTACCGCAAGTTTTTACAACAGCAAAAACTTCTCGGAAACTAACTATCCAGCTTTAACCTCATCCACGCTCATTCTGCAGGACAAATTGCCCATCCAACCCAGTTGACTTTTGCTTTTAAGTTAAATATAATTTTTTCATACTTGGTTTATTTCCTCCGATTCACTGATTCCCACGTGGATAAGTGAACGATAGGGCCAGAGGAGCAATTCTCTGTGCCTGCCAATGCGCAAAGGAGGCACCCACCACTTAAGCCAGTGGAGTGTTTTTTTGTGTTTCAAATGCGCTCCGCTGCTTTTCTTTCATAGAAATCAGGAGGTGTGCCGCTTGCTAGACTTGTTCCAATCCCATTCCTTTCTCATTGACTCAGCCAATCTATTCTCTTGTTTCGGAGGAACCCATGTGGATTTTGCGCATTGATATGTCCAAGCTTAGCTACAAGCTGGAACCCGTCCCTGAAAAATATCGCTACCTTTATGGTCGCGCGATGACCTCACAAATCGTAGCCGATGAAGTTCCCCCACTTTGTCATGCACTTGGCCCCAACAACAAGCTCGTCTTCTCTGCCGGCATGGTCACCAGCACCTCAGCCCCAACCTCGGCGCGCATCTCAGTTGGTTGCAAATCACCATTGACCGGCGGCATCAAAGAAGCCAATGCCGGCACCAGCTGGGGCCCCGACCTTGCCAGTATGCGCATCCGCGCCCTGATTGTCGAGGGAGTGCCAGAAAAGAAAGATTTCTGGGGCGCTTACATCAGCTGGGATGCTGAAGCTGGTCAACCCAAGGTCGAATTCTTTGAAGCCAACCAATATATCCAGCACGATGTGTACGAAACGTTCCCGTTGATTTATCAGCGCTTTGAAGGCCGCATTTCCATTTGCAGCATTGGCAACGCGGGTGAAAACGGCTACGGCAACTCTGGCATTGTCTTCAATGACCTTGCCAAGCGCCCAAGCCGCTATGCTGGCCGCGGTGGCGTTGGTGCTGTCATGGCATCCAAAGGCCTCAAATTCCTCATCCTGAACGAGAAAGGTTCGCCCGGCATTGAAATGGCCGACAAGCCCCTCTTCGAAGAAGGCCGCAAGAAACTGATTGATGCCATCCGCTCTCACCCCATCTCCAAACCCAAAGGCGGCCTCAACAGCTACGGCACCGCAGTTCTGGTCAACATTCTCAACGAAGCCGGTGGCCTTCCAACCCGCAACTTCTCAAGCGGGCGCTTTGAAGGCGCAGGCCGCACTGCTGGCGAAGCCATCTTCGAGACCAACAAAGAACGCATGGGCAAGGAAATTTACAACCACGCCTGCTCGCCCGGCTGCATCATCCAATGCTCCAACACCTACTACAACCCCGACCAAACCGAACGCACCTCGTGCATCGAATACGAATCCACCTGGGCACTTGGCGCCAACCTTGGCATTGATAACCTCGATGACATCGCCACCATGGTGCAACTCTGCAACGCCTATGGCCTGGATACAATCGAGACAGGCGGCACGCTTGGCGTAGCCATGGAAGCCGGTCTGCTCGCTTGGGGCGACAGCAAAGCCGCCATCGAAATGATCCATGAAATGGGCAAAGGCACCCCCATCGGGCGCATCCTGGGCGCAGGCGCCGAAGTCACCGGCAAGGTCTATGGCGTGCGTCGCGTCCCAACGGTCAAAGGCCAAAGCATGCCCGCCTATGAACCCCGCGCCATCAAAGGCATTGGCATCACCTATGCCACCACCACCATGGGCGCTGATCACACCGCCGGCTACACCATCTGCCCCGAAATTTTGGGCGTCAGTGGCAAGGTAGACCCGCTCAGCCCTGAAGGCAAGGCCGCCCTCAGCCGTGCCTTCCAGGCCACCACCGCATTCATTGACTCCTGCGGCCACTGTCTCTTCATTGCCTTCCCCATCCTCGACATCGCTGCCGGTTTCGAAGGCATGATTCAGGAATGCAACGGCGTGCTGGGCACAAACTGGACAGCGGATGATGTTGTTGCCTACGGCGCGCAAGTGCTCAAGGTTGAACGTGCCTTCAACGAAGCCGCCGGCATTGCAGCTGAAGCAGACCGCTTACCCGAGTTCATGCGCCTCGAACCGCTTCCACCGCACAATCAGGTTTTCGATATCAGCGACGAAACCCTCGATAGCGTCTATAAAGACCTGTAAACCCTCTTTTCTTCCAAACCTGGGGGGAGGGTGCACATACCCCTCCCCCCTTTTTATCAAAAGGCTGCCATGCCCAAATTAACCCCCAACGCACAAGGACAATTCAACCTGCCGGATGATTTTTTGCGCCGTCGTCACCTCGACCCACAAGCCACTTACTGGCTCGATGAACGCGATGGCGACCTCATCTTGCATCCCTGTCGCCCGGATATGCGCAAGCTCTACATTGAGGTCACAACCGCTTGCAACCTCTCCTGCCAAACCTGCATTCGCCATTCCTGGAGCGACCCCGCCGCCCACATGAGCGATGCCACCTTTGCCCGCATCCTGGCCGATTTACCGTCCTTTCCACAACTAGAGCGCGTCATTTTCACCAGCTTTGGCGAACCATTCTATCACCCCAAATTCCTGCAATACGTTGCTGCAATTCGGCAATTAGGGCTAGCCGTCACCATTGGCAGCAATGGCTTACTGCTCACTGACGCCGTTTGGCGAAAGCTGATTGAATTAGGAGTTGATCAGATTATTGTTTCGATTGATGGCGTCAACCCTCAAACCTATGCCGATATTCGCGGCGCCCAGCTCAACCAAGTATTACAAAATATTGAACGCCTCAAAGCGCTCAAGAGCGAATTAAACGCCCCCCTGCCCAACCTGGGCATTGAATTTGTCGTTATGCGCGAGAACGTAGAGGAAGTGCCGGCCCTCTGCGAATTGGCCTCGCGTCTCAATGCCACTCGCACCATTGTTAGCAACGTCCTCGCCTATACCCCTGAAATGTACGCTCAAAAGCTCTACGATTATGCCCCTCAGCCACCAATCAAAACCCAAGGGTGGCCCATCCGTTCAGATGCCTGGGTACGTTGGGGGGTCATGGAGCTGCCGCGCATGCACTGGGGCGCTGAACCACGTTGCCGCTTCATCCATGATTATGCCACCGTCATCAGCTGGGATGGGGAAGTTTCGCCATGTTATGCCCTCTCACACAACTATCAATACTACGCCATTGATGGTACGCTCAAAGAAGTCACCCGCCTCAGCTTCGGCAACATCCATCAGAAATTTCTCGCTGAGATTTGGATGAGCGAAGAATACACCCACTATCGCAGTGAAGTGCGCGCCTATCATTTCCCATCCTGCCCCGATTGCGACCTGCGCGAAACCTGCGATCTACGCGCCCGCAATGAGGCCTGTTGGGGGCACAACCCCTCTTGCGCCGATTGCCTTTGGGCCCAAGACATTGTCCGCTGTCCCTAAAAGACCATGCAAATTCACGTCCGACTCTTTGCCACCCTACGCAACTACGTCCCCGCGTCCAAAGGGGGAGCAACCCTCACAGTTACCTTGCCCCCCAACGCAACCCTGCTAGATTTAATTCAGCACTTGGGCTTACCCGCT
>JAIWNK010000106.1 GCA_020216845.1 Anaerolinea sp.
GAAGAAGTGAAGCTTTGCTACGTCAACGGACGTTACCAGGAAGCAGATTACGCCCTGAACGAGGGCGACGAAGTTGGCATCTTTCCACCCATTGGAGGAGGGTAACCTCATGCACATTGAATTATGGCTCTATGGTTCACTCAGCACCTATGCCAACCAAAACAAACAAGCCGGCTTTGGCTTGTTGAAAGTTGAGCTCCCCGAAAATGCCACATTGGCTGATCTGCTCAAGTCTCAAAACATCCCTACAGCCGAACGCGGCATCACGTTCATCAACGGCAACCTCAGCGCCCTGCCCGGTTTTCAACCCGACCTACAACACCCCCTGCAAGACAATGATCGAGTTGCCTTGTTTGACCTGCGCAGCATGTGGCCATTTCAATATCGCAACGGCGCTGCAATGATTGAAGAAATGCGCCAGGCAATTTCAGACGATCCCAATCAGCTGCTCCACCATCAATTCGAGGAAGGCACAGAAGGCCAAGATTGATTTTTAGACTGACGCACCGGCTTGGGTAGCTTCATAAAAACTGCCACAGCCAACGCACACACAATCAGTGCCAGTCCATTGGCATAAAACGGAGCAGCCTGACTAACGTGTTCATATAACCACGCCCCGCCCAACGGGCCAATGGCCGCGCCCAAATCTGCCGCCATGATATACAACCCATACGCGCGCCCACGTTGATCGTTGCCCGTCAAATCCGCCACCAACGCCTGCTCTGCCGGGTCACCCGCCGCGTAACAAACCTCCTGCAAGCCCCACACGATCGCCAACCCCAACAGGCTGCTCGTCCATGGGATCAGAAAAGAGGTAATAGCAGCCATCACCAGGCCTACCATCATCAGCAACTTGCGCCCAATTCGATCCGCCATCCGGCCCACGTGCGCTGGCAAAAACGCCCACACCAACGCCGCCGGCAAGAACGCCAAAGAAATCATATCCAGCCCAACCTGCAAGCGGTCTTGTAAAAACACAATCAGAATCGGCGAGACCATTGCCCAAGCCGCCCCTGTGATCAACGTGACCAATAACAACAAAACCCACGGCAACGACCACGGAATAGACTTGGCTCGCCCTGACGGATTGAACGACATGGTTTCGGGCACACGTCGCCAGGCATAAACCCCTGCATACAAGCTCGCCAATGTATACAACCCAAACACCAGCTCCCAGCCTCCCCAACCCGCACCTTGATTGATCACCAAACGTGGATTCAGCAAGGTAAAACCAATCATGGCACCGAGAATAGAACCGCGCGTGCTAATTTGTGTCAACCAGCCAAACGAATAGCCACGCTGCCCCTCACCCGCCTTATCGGCAATCATGGCACTCACCGAAATCCACACCAATGAAGAAGCCGCCCCTTGCAAAGCACGCGCCGCCAACACCAACCAAACTTGCTGGGCAAACACAAACCCTGCCATTGCCAACGCATAGACAAACAAACCTGCCACAAAAAACTTGCGCCGCCCATACCGATCCACTGCCCAGCCAATCACCGGACGCAGCAAAACCGTCATAATCGAAAAAGCCGAAAAGAACAACCCAATCTCAACCACATTGGCGCCAATGCCCTTGCCATGTACCGGTAAGATCAGCCCCAGCATATACAAAGGCATAGAAACCCAAAAAATTGGGAATCGCAGCACCTGTTGAGTAGCCCACCCAACAGGGCGAGTGTTGACTGCATCAGATCCCTTCATACCGGCCCCAATGGGCCACAAACCTCTTTCCTATTCCTTGCTCAAAGAAATAATTGCTCTCTCAACCTTTCAATCAAAATCCATCAAAGCATCGCGACGCGTTGTTGCCATTGCCGCCACAGACCAAATCGTTGTGCGCAACACTTCTGCATTCAAGCTTTTCAAAAAAGCCCGCGCAGTCAACAAACGGTCAAAAAATTGACGCGCCCTCATCAAACTGACATCAAATTCTTCCTTTGAAAGCGAACGATACCAAAACAACGAAACCGGCGATGGGCCGACATCAAATTCTGAAGTGCCCCCCCGTCCAGCTTGCAAAAGGCGAATCACCTCTGCAGAACGCCAACCCAACGGCACCAAATCATTATTCATGTCAGGCAGCCAATCTTCAATTTGCTGTCCTTCCACCGCCCCCGATTCCCCCGTGAACAATGAAATCGGCGCATCGCCACCGCTAATCTCAGCCAGGCCTTCCAAAACGCCCATCGTCAGCAGTTTCACACGCAAATATTGTGTTGCAATTTCCAGATTGCGTCGCGCCTGTTCTTCTAATGGGCCATATATCTCTGGCGGCGGAACACCACGATAGGAATGAAACACTCGCGCCGGATCAAGCGAGCTCGTAAACATCTCCATTCGTTGTAAAGCCTTGCGATAATCCACCACCGTATAAAGCTCAGGAGAACGCAAAGGAATGTTGGTCTCGGGCAACAATTTCCACGTATCGCTCAAAAAACTACTAACATCCACCGCTGCAAAACTAGCCACATCCTGATTCGCAAAACCAACCGCCAGATGCACAATCTGCTCCACACCCTGTTCGCCCAAATCGAGCTGCATTTCCTCATCCAGCCGCAACAAACGCTCCGCCAACAAATCAAACGAAGATTTGCCATTCACATCGGCGCGAAATGGAATTGAGGCCTCGATACAAGCTGTCAGACGCAACAAATCAGCCGGCGAAACAATCCCCTCCAGTTTTTTGACCATGTACAAAGCGCTTAAGAACTCATTCAACCCGCTTGACATCGTACAAATGCGCTGCTTTTCCACCCCAAAAACGCTCATCACCATGTGCAACATCTCATCCACTTCAGCCAGCTCGCCCATGATGCACAATTCACCGTTCTCTTCCTGCAAATAGGGCCCCAACCCCTCCTCAACTTCCGGATCCAACCCGCGGTCTACCTGATAATACACAATATCATGATACATCGCCGCCAACGATTGAATCGGGTTTTGGGCATTCCAAAAGCTCAATACATGTTCAATATTATGAAACTGTCTCGCTTCCCCATTCATTGCGCGGTGAATCGTAACGCACAAACGTTCAATCTGCAAAGGCGTACATTCTGCCCCTAACGCTTGCAGGGTAGTTTGCATCAGATAAATCAATTGGTGCAAAATAGATTTCATAAAAGCCCTTTGATTGATTATAATCCAATCCTGTCAAGAGAGTAACAAAACTGACATCCTTTTTCCAGGAATAGCACCTCCCCAATCTCTTTAAGGTATAATTGATACCATCTTTACCCTCAGGAGCTTACCATGCCGCAAGCAACTTACCATTTTCCACGTGGATTTCTTTGGGGAACCGCAACCGCTGCCCACCAAGTTGAAGGGAACAACACCAACAACAACTGGTATGCCTGGGAAGAACAACCTGGACGCATCAAACATGGACATCGTTCTGGGCTGGCCTGTGATTGGTGGGGCGGGCGCTGGAAAGAAGATTTGGACCGCGCCGCCGAAACCGGCCAAAATGCACATCGCCTATCCGTTGAGTGGAGTCGCATTCAACCCGCCCCCGACCGCTGGGATGAAGAAGCTCTAGAGCGCTACCGTCAAATCCTGCGCGGCATTGTCGAGCGCGGCATGACCCCCATGGTCACCCTCCATCACTTCAGCGATCCACTCTGGTCTATGGAACAAGGCGGGTGGGAAAACGACGAAACACCTGCCCGTTTTGGCAAATTTACCGCCCGCGTGGTTGAAGCGCTCAAAGAATACAACACCTTGTGGATCACCATCAACGAACCCAATTGTTACTTCTACTTCGGCTACGTAGATGGCGCTTTTCCCCCTGGCAAACACGACCTTGGCAGCGCCTACCGTGTCTTACGCAACCTGGTGCGCGGCCATGCCATCGCCTATCGCACCATTCACGACCTGCAAAAAGAAGCTCGTGTTGGGTTCGCACTCAATTATCGCGCCTTTCGCCCGGCGAGCAACTCCCCCTTGGATAAGTTCATGGCAAATGCCCGTCACCAAATGTGGAATGAAAGCTTCATCACGCCTTTGGTCAATGGTCGTCTGCGCTTGTTAGGACGCAGCTCCAGCATCCCCGAAGCAGCCGGCACACAAGACTTTGTCGGCGTCAACTACTACAGCCTGGATTTGGTGCGCTTCAACGCCCTCAAACCACAAGCCTTCTTTAGCGACAGCTTCTACCCTCCCGAAGCCGAGCAAAGCACAACTGGCTTCCTCGCCAACGTTCCCGAAGGCATGTTCCAGGCCCTGCGCTGGGCCAATCACTACCAAAAGCCCATCCTCATTACCGAAAACGGCGTTGAAGATAGCGAAGATCGCCTCCGCCCGCGCTACCTGGTTGAACACCTGCATCAAACCTGGAAAGCCATCAACTACAACATTCCCATCAAAGGCTATTTTCACTGGTCACTTGTGGATAATTTTGAATGGGAACGCGGATGGACGCAACGCTTTGGCCTATGGGGGCTCGACATTGAAACACAAGCCCGCCAACGACGCCCCAGCGTAGATCTTTACGCTGCCATCTGCCGAGAAAATGCCATTTCATACGAAACCGTGCAACGCTATGCCCCAGCAGCCCTACCAACGCTCTTCCCCGAATCAAAATGATAGAACTTTGGGTTGTTCGACATGGACAAACAGATTGGAATGTAGAAGGTCGCTACCAAGGCCAAACCGATGTACCGCTCAATGAGGTTGGGCACCAACAGGCACAACAATTAGCCCAATCTTTGCCCAACCTGGCTTTTGCAGCCCTCTATACCAGCGACCTAAGCCGGGCCCAAATGACCGCGGACATTCTCGGTCAACACCTGGGCTTGCACCCCATCCCAGACGTTCGGCTACGCGAAATGAGCCACGGCCAATGGGAAGGTCTGTTGGTGCGCGACAAAGTGCGTCCCAACCCCAACGCGCCACAAACACCGATCGACCCAACCCAACCCAATGCACCCGGCGGCGAAAGCATTTTGCAAGTCGCTCAACGCGCCGCTGACTTCGCCAACCAATTATTGCCGCTCTACCCCAATCAGCGCGTCCTCATTGTCACGCATGGCGTCACTGCCGCGGTTTTGAAATGCCACGTCAATGGCTTTCCGCTAGCCAATTTATACCAACACATCCCCAACAACACAACCTTACTCACTCTGCCTTGGCCTCCCCAAAAATCTCTTGACGAACTTCTGCTTCCAAACGCTTGACTTTTAGAATTTTTGTTCTATAATAACAGCAACCGTTCTAATTGCACGCGTTTCAAAAAAGGAGTTTGTCATGAATCAAACCTTACGCAACCCCATGCAGCCGTTGCTTCGCGGTATACGCCCTGGCCTGGTTTTTGCTCTCATCATTGTTGCTGCCCTCTTAGCTTTTGAGATATTCAACTACAGCACAACCGATTTTGCCTTGCGCGACCTGCTTGGCGATATCAAATTTGCCGGCTTTCGCTGGGCGACCATCCTTTCCATCGCCTTTTGTGGCATAGATTTTGCCGGAATTGCACGCATCTTCACCCCTCAAACAGGTTCCAACGAGCCAAAAGAAATCTGGTATTTGTTTGGTGCCTGGCTGCTTGCTGCTTCCATGAATGCCGTTCTCACCTGGTGGGGCGTCTCCATGGCCATTGCCAATCACAGCGTACAAAGCACATCTGTCGTCAACCCCACCACAATCACCAAAATTGTGCCTGTTTTTGTCGCCCTCATGGTTTGGGTCATCCGCCTGCTGATTATTGGTACACTCTCTGTTGCGGGCGACCGCTTCTTCTCCGACCTGCGCAACGACACGCGGACAAACATGACCACACAGCAACCACTTCCTGCGCATAACATCGCTCCAACGCTCAACACCCCGCGCCCAAGCCAAGCCATGCCACGTCAAGCAGCTGCTCCGCGGCCCAATGTTCCAAGCCACCCTGCTGCTCGGCCCTCACTCTCCGACTTGCGCCCCGAGCCTACCTATCACCCGCTCAACGCTGCCCCCATACAGCCCCCGCGCAACAATTCCTCCACTCGCTCCTTCTAATTGCCGCCCCTTTCCAGTATCCCTGAACCTGGAAAGGGGCTTTCTTTCTAACCTGTTGGACCGCGCAACGGCAACCACACACAAAACGTGCTTCCCTCTCCTTCTTGCGACGTGACTTCAATCGTGCCACCATGATTCCGCACAATCCAATAAGAAATCGACAGCCCTAACCCAAAACCGCTCCCCTTACGCCGTGTACGCGAACGCTCTCCCCGATAAAACCGTTCAAAGATATGTGGCAAATCGGCTGGCGCAATACCCGGCCCTGTATCACGAACAATCACCTGTGCCTGCTCGCCCACCTGTCGCAACGTTATCGAGACTTCTCCACCCGCCGGCGTATACATCACTGCGTTACTGACCAAATTAAGCAGCACCTGCTTTAGCCGATCCCGATCCCCCTGCACCTGCACCGGCTGCACCTCGCCCAACACAATGCGCAATTTATCCCCCGCCAAAACCTGAACATGCTGAAACACTTCCATCAAAACATCATCCAAATCCACCGCTGCCACAGCCAAAGGCATTTTGCCCGATTCAGCCTGTGCCAACAACAACAAATCTCCCACCATGCGCGTCAGGCGGTCCACTTCACTATCAATTGCTGACAGCGATTCCTGATCCATCTCCCCCATTCGTCGCATCAACCCCACTTCACCTTTGATGACCGTCAACGGCGTGCGCAGCTCATGACTAACATCCGCCAGAAACCGCCGCTGCGCAGTGAAAAGCTGCTCCAATCGCTCCAAAATGCTGTTAAATTCACGCGCCAGACGCCCCACCTCATCATCCGGAGCAATGCTGAGCGGAATGCGACGAGACAAATCTTCTGCTTGAACAATTGTTGGCACTTCCTCTGCCATACGCCGCAAAGGCGCCACAGCGTGCCCAGTTAGCACCCAAGCGAGCCCTAAGACAATCAGCGTCAGACCGATGGTCCCACCAATCAAAATAACCCGCAAGGCCTGTTGAACCTTCTCTACCCACTGCAAGCTATACCCAACCATCAACATCCCCATCGGCCCACGTCGCGTCACCAACGGCACGCTCAAAACTCGCAGCTGCCCATACTCCCCTTGCGTCGTTGTGTAAACAGGTTGCCAGATTCGCCATCCCAACTCATCAAGTGCCCCCAATGGCGCATTACTGGTTGCAAACAACAGGCGTCGGTCAATACTCCAAACCTGAATGATATACGAATCCCCAGGTCTGAATTGGCGAAAAGCCAGAACATTGAATTGTCCCGCCCCAGAAACCCGCAAATCTTTCAAAAACGCGTCTGCCACATCCGCCAAATGCGTATCCACCCAATCCAACGCATAACCACTGACCGCAAAATAACTTGCTGCGCTCAGCAGAATCAAAGCCACACCGGTGAGAATCGTCACCAGCAAGGTCAGTCGAAAACGAAACGACATCTCACTCGTTCTCGCGCAGCACGTATCCCACGCTGCGCACAGTGTATAACAAACGCGCCTCTCCGTTTTGTTCTAATTTCTGGCGCAGGTAGCGAATATACACATCCAACACATTGCTTTCACCGCCAAAATCATACCCCCACACTCGATCAAAGATCATCTCTCGCGACAAAACCTGACGCGGATGACGCAAAAACATTTCCAACAAATCATATTCTTTGGCCGTCAAGGTAATCACTCGCCCATTACGCATGGCTTGTCGGGTAGAAGTATCCAACGAAAGATCCGCAAAAGTGAGCACCGTGCTGTGATCAGGTTGTGCGCGCCGCAACAGGGCCCGCACCCGTGCCAGCAACTCATCCAACTCAAACGGCTTAACCATATAATCATCTGCGCCTGCATCCAAGCCTTGCACACGATCTTGCAATGTATCCTTTGCTGTCAACATCAAAATCGGCAACGCACCTTCCAGGCGCAATCGCTGACAAACCTCCAAGCCATCCAAATCGGGCAACATCCAATCCAAGATAACCAAATCCGGACGCGTCTGCATTGCCTTGGCCAGTCCGGTCTCTCCATCCAAAGCCTCATCCACCAAATACCCCTCCATCACCAGGCTGCGTTTCAAAACGCGCACAATTGCCTCGTCGTCTTCAATGATCAAAATCCGTTCTTTCATCTTTGCCTCCGGGAAATTGGTTACTGGATTAATTATATACCTTTCTCTAAAACTCACGCCCATGCATTATAATCAAATTATGGAAATTTCACTTTTACCCGCTCCCGTTTGGGTCAACACACCATCTTCTTTCACCCATTTGGTGCACGACCTGTCTACACAGCCTCGCCTGGCAATTGACACCGAATCAAACAGCCTGTATGCCTATCAAGAACGTGTTTGTCTGATCCAGTTTTCCACGGCAAGCACCGATTATCTGCTCGACCCATTTGCTCTATCAGACCTTTCAGCACTTGCTCCCATCTTTTCCAACCCACAAATTGAAAAAGTCTTCCACGCCTCAGAATACGACATCATCTGCCTACGCCGCGACTATCAATTCTCCTTCACCAACATTTTTGACACAATGCAGGCAGCACGCATCTTAGGCCGTCCCGCTGTTGGCCTTGGCTCGATCCTTGAAGCCGAATTTGGCCTAAAAGTCAACAAACGTTATCAGCGCGCAGATTGGGGCGTTCGTCCCATTCCTCCCGAAATGCTGAACTATGCACGCCTGGACACTCACTACTTATTACCCCTCCGAGACCGCCTGGCAGAAGCACTGCAAGCTGCTGGGCTTTGGCAACTTGCTCTAGAAGAATTTGAACGCCTTTGCAACCCGGCCATCCCTGCCTCTGAAAACGGCAACGCACGCATCCTCAACAGTCGCGAACTCAACGCCCGGCAAAACACCGTCTTGCACGAACTCTGTCACTATCGCGACCAGCAAGCCCGTCGTCTCAACGTGCCACCCTTCAAAGTGCTGAGCAATGACATGCTCATTGAAATTGCTCAACACTGCCCACAAACCCCCACTGCATTAGAAACGCTTGTTCACCTCCCCGCCCGACTGCGCTCCCGTCATGGCGAACAAATTTTGCGCGCCGTGCAAAAGGGGCTTTCTGCCCCACTCGCGCAACGACCCTCTGCCACCCCTCGCCCAGATGAAGCATATCTGATGCGCGCCGAGAAACTGCGAGAATGGCGCAAACAAGCTGCCCAAAAAATGGGCGTCGAGTCAGATATCATCTTGCCGCGCGAGACGCTTGAGGCCATCGCCAGTGCCAATCCGCAAACCATGCACGAACTTGCGCAAGTGATGGGCAAGCTAACATGGCGGCTTGAACATTACGGCCAAGAGATTCTTAATACATTGCATTCCAAGGAGTAAGCTCATGCAAATTCATTTTCACGGCGCTGCTCAAACCGTCACCGGTTCGCAATATGTTATCGAAATTAACGGCAAACATCTCATGTTGGAATGCGGGCTGTTCCAAGGCAAACGCAATCAATACTACGAACGCAACCTCAATTTTCGCATTCCCGCCCCCAAAATAGATGCCGTCATCCTCTCTCACGCCCACATTGACCACAGCGGCAACCTGCCCAACCTGGTGCGACAAGGCTTCTCAGGACCAATTTATGCCACCCCCGCAACCGCGCGCCTGACCGAAATCATGCTGCTTGATTCGGGCCACATTCAAGAAGCAGATGTTGAATTTGTCAACAAAAAGCGCCTACGACGCGGCGAAGAGCCAATCCAACCGCTCTACACCCAACAAGATGCGCTTCGCGTACGCCCTTATTTGACCCCCATCCCATATGAACAAGTCTTTGAGCCCCTACCCGGCGTCACAGCGCGCTTCTTTGAAGCCGGTCACATCCTCGGCTCAGCCTCTGTTTTTCTCACACTCGAAGAAAAAGGGCAGCGTGTTACACTGTGGTTCTCCGGCGACATTGGTCGCGAAAAGCTGCCATTGCTCAAAGACCCAATTCTCCCCTTCGGGGAAATAGATTACCTGTTGATGGAATCCACCTATGGTGACAAGCCACACCGCGACCCAGAAGAAGCTTTTCGCGAATTTTC
>JAIWNK010000107.1 GCA_020216845.1 Anaerolinea sp.
TGCAGTTGTACAGCGCACTGCCGAGCAGGGTGGCAAAGTCATCATCCCCGCCTTTGCAGTAGGTCGCACCCAAGAACTCGTCTATTGCCTGCACCAAATGGTGGAAAGCGGCAGCCTGCCCACCCTCCCCATTTACGTAGACAGCCCCCTTGCCGTTCAGGCCTCCATGATCTTTCAGGAATTTCCCAATTATTTTGATGACGAAACCCAACGCTTCATCCTACAAGATCGTCACCCCGCCCTCAGTTTTGAACAATTACACTATGTTCAGAACGTCGAAGAATCGAAAAAGATCAACGACATGTCGGGACCGCTCGTCATCATTTCCGCTTCTGGCATGGCTGAAACCGGACGCATCTTGCATCATTTGCGCAACAACATCGAAAACCCACGCAACACCATCATCATTGTCTCCTGGCAAGCACCCGATACGCTTGGACGACAACTCGCCGAACGCGCCACAAAAGTCAAAATCTTTGGCGAGACGTTTCAACGCCGAGCACAAATCGCCACAATCGGCGGCCTTTCTGCCCATGCCGGCCAGGATATGCTCATTCGTTACGCTCAGGCTGCGAAAGTACAGCGCAACTTGTTTCTCATCCACGGCGAGCCCAACGCAGCAACTGCACTCACCGAAAAGTTAACCGAACGCGGTCTCAGCTCAATTGCCTATCCGTCTCCTGGCACATCTGCCGATCTCTGACATTGACGCAAATTTTGTGATATAATCACCCTGTTTATGGAGAGGTGCCAGAGTGGTTGATCGGGGCGGTCTCGAAAACCGTTGTGGCCCATCCGGACCACCGTGGGTTCGAATCCCACCCTCTCCGCTGGTAAAGTCTTGTAAGCCTACCAGCTCTCTCGTTTGAGAGTTGCATGGTGGAGGTTTCGCGGCACAAGTCTGACGGTTTATCTCAACCAGATATTATTGGAACTTGCCAGCCGTTTCACCTGCTTCATTCACGCCGGTAATATCAATCCAGGATTACTCATGGTAATTCTGAAGAACCTCTTTACCCTCATCTCGAAGCATGTAAATTGAGTTGCCTTGAGCCAGCAAATCAAATATCAACCGGCTGGAGTTATCGAAATTGTAGTCAGCGGGCGCTTACCGGAAATACTGAGGGCTGATCAATTGCTCAAGCTGTGCCAATACTGCAGTTGGCGATCTCGCGCCAAAGACTGTTTTAGATGAGCGCATGATAATAAAGTCAACGCGGTTTCTTTAACTCTCGAACCACAAAAACGCCCACGATCACCAGCAGAACAAGCCCTGCTAACCCGGCAAAGCACACGATCAAAATGGGCAGTATAAACTTCTTGACGGATACAGTGGTTGGCTGCGCCTCGGGCTCCGCTTGCAGTGATGACCAGTTAAGGCGTTCAGCAGCGACTTCGAAGGCTTGCAGGTCGCCCAAACCGTTTGCATCGGCCGTGATCATCTGCCCGGCATTCACCACCTGGGTTTCAGCGGTAACCTTTGAGGTGAATTCCACGCTGCCCTCAAGCACCTTAAGCGTCGAAGTAGCTCCGTCATCCTCGAGTACGAAGACAGTTCCTTTGATCCCGCACACCGCCTGCGACATCTCGATCTCCATCGTGCCTTCTTTGAGCGCCTTTTTCACATTCGTCATCAGGCTGCCGTAGAGCAGTTGAAAGTGGCTCTCCTTTGGGCCGGGGGGACTGAGTACAATCTCGGTGTCCGCTTTTTGCTCAAAAACGGTCATATCAGCAAAAGAGAGCATAACAGAGCTGCGATCTTGGGTACGGATGTGCGTGCCATAAGGCAAGACCATATCCAGTTTGGCGAAAGACCAGGCTTCCTCATCATAAGTATATTGACCATTCTCATCGATGCCAGTAGGCAAGAGCACCTCAACCATTCCTGAGAGGTCCGAGAAGCGCGCTCCCGAATCGGGAAGCTCGGCGCTGCCAGGCGTAGCGGGGGCATTTACCACGACCTCGCCCTCAATGTTGAATATGACGCTGATTCCCCAATCCACGGTGAAATTGATCTCTTCGCCATTCTCGGTCCAGCCAGGGGGATATTCACCAGTCACTTGCTGAGTCTTGGTACCCATGAAGTCCACCCTGACGGAAGTATCACCAGGATGGAGCTGGACCTTGTAGCTACCTTGGTGAATTATAGAAATTTCGTAGTGATCGGTATCGGAGGCGGTTTTTTGGTAATCATAAACCCTCAGATGATTTAAAGTGTAATCCCCTGCGAGCAAGCCCGTATTTGGGTCATACGTGCCGTTCACCTGTCCCCAGGTTGTGTCGGTGCAATTGGGAGAAGAATTGTAGGAGGTAGCTGACCCCTCCCCAAAGCCTGTGAGAATCCCACTGCCGTTGTCGCTGAATTCAATAACCAGGTTTCGCCAAAAATCTTTGTACGATTGCTCATATCCCCCATCAGAGAGCACACCGCCCGCAAGCGTAAAACCCGGGACAGAGCCGACCGATTGTGGCGCCAACGTGGCCAATGCTACGATGCTGAGTAAGAGTGTGTAAACCGACTGATTCAAAAAACACTTTTTTTTCATCGTTCTCTCAAGACCACTGAATTGTACTAACAATCACTATTATTATATATTAATTCGCCATTCAAGTAAAACTGCCAGGTCACAGCAAACAGAAATGTAAGGCTGCCGGGCGGTGGAGAAACGACTGGGGGTGGGCTCCGCTGTAACTGGATCTGGATACGATCTTGCTTTTTCATATCTTGCCATTAAAACACAAAAAAGAATGCCCAGGCTGAGCCGGGCATTCTTTCATATGCACGTCAAATTAAGCTGAAACAGATTGATCGGCCAACATACCTTCCAGCACAATCTCCATCGCCATGGTATGGCTACAACGTCCTCGGCTTTGGAAGAACGAACAATCACACCGCCATTCACCATTTTCATATTGCACACGATGGGCATTATTTTCGCCATCTATGGTTACTGTGAATGTTTCAAAGTGAATGCGGCTGCGCTCTTTTGCATACCGCTTGGCTTTATCAAGCTTGCCAATCATGCCGGAATCCAACATTGTGTTTTCGCTCCTTTCAATGGTAGATAGAAACAAAAAGACACGCGTCAACAGCGTGCCTTGCAAATTGCCCTATTGGGCAGGAGAGGAAGATGAACCCTCGCATGTATCTATCATATACTGACTTGCTCCGAAAGTCAATCGTTTTGGCAAATCATTTTTTCCAAAACCACCCCATCTTCCCCGCCGTAATAATATTCATGCCACAAAGCCACCTGCCGATACCCCTGCCGCTCGTACAACTTCAAGGCCGCGTGATTGGAAGCACGCACACTTAAGCGCACTCGCGGCATCTTCAACGCCGCTTCGCAAGCCAACAAAAGCGCAGTTCCAACCCCCATCCGTCGCGCAGCGCCAAACACACCAATTGTTGTAATCCACCCCACCCCCTCAAGCGGTTTGCGTTCACCAGCAACAAAGCCCAACATTTGCCCTGCTTCCCCCACAGCCTTCAAGCGCACCACCCAGGGCAACGACAACACCGCCATCAAGTCTAACAACGGCCAGGCATCCAACGGAAAACACTCCCGCTCCAAACGTTGCAAGTCGTTCAAATCCCCCAAACCAGCCGATATCACTCGAAAAGTCACGTTGTCCATCGCTCCCCAAAAGACGAGGCACGAACCTTTCGATCCGCGCCTCGTCAAAGACTCAACTTACCTCACGCGGGCTTTATTCCTGCCCGCCCTGCCCACGGATGAAACCATTCAACAAACTGGTAAACTCCATTGGGAAAATGAACTTGGTCGAAGAACTCATGGACATATTCTTCAGCGTCTCAAAGTATTGCAGCGTAATCGTCTTTTGGTCAATTGTGTTCGCCACGCTGTAAATCTTCTCCAACGCAACCGAATAACCCTCAGCCCGTAGCATCTGCGCCTGACGTTCACCCTCCGCACGCAAAATCGCCGACTGACGTTCGCCTTCGGCTCGCAAAATCGCCGCTTGCTTTTCGCCTTCGGCCACATTCACCGCCGCCTCGCGCTGACCCGTCGACTCTGTCACCAAGGCGCGTCGGGTTCGTTCTGCCGAAAGCTGTCGATTCATCGCGTCCTGAACATCCCGAGGAGGAATGATCTCGCGAATTTCAACATTGGTAACTTTCACACCCCACTTCTCCGTCACCTCATCCAGACGGGTGCGCAACGCCGAGTTAATCTGCTCGCGTTCCGAAAGCACACCATCCAACATGATACCGCCGATCACAGAGCGCAACGTCGTTGTTGCAATACCCTGTGCAGCCAGCTCAAAGTTACCAACCTGCAACACGCTTTGTACCGGGTCAAACACGCGGTAATACCACAAAAAGTCAATCGAAATCGGCGCATTGTCTTTGGTGATTGAGGTTTGCGCTGGAATCTCGCGCACCTGCTCACGCAGATCTACCCAAACCGCCCGATCAATGAATGGGATCAACAACACCAACCCTGGCCCACGCGAGCCCACACAACGCCCTAACCGAAACACCACCAGACGTTGATATTCCGGCACAACTTTCAACGCCGAAAAAATCATAATCACCAAAAGAATGATCGCCCCACCAATCAGGCAAAAAACTAAAGCTGCACTACCACCAGACATTACTTCCTCCATTTTGTTTGAACAATCCGAGCAAAACCAGCCCGGTTAAACCGACTACTTCATCTCTGGATGAACCGCTTCAACATAAATCACCAGACCTTCACGGCGCACAACCTTGACGCGTGCCCCCAAAGGGATGAATACATCGCTGCGTGCCGTCCATTCCTCACCACCGATGTACACTGTCCCCTCGCCAAGAATATCCGTGCGCGCTTCACCCACTTCCCCCTCCAAGCTTTCACGAGCATTCAAAGGCTTTAGCCCAATTGCCTCCAGCGACTTATGTCCAACCACCCACAAAAGCACCACCGAGGCAACCGACATGAACAACGCCAAAAAAGGATTGACCGCAGGTCCGCCATTGGGGGTGCGCATCAAAAACATAGACCCGATCACCAACGCCGCCAAAGACACGCCCAACAACCACCAACGGCGCCAGCGTCGCAACGCCAAAACAAACGGCACTACCCCCAACACCAATATTGCTAGCGCCCACCAATTAATCGGCTGATTATAAATGCCCAAGCCAGCCAACACCAGCATAAACAATGCCCCCACCTCCAGCAAGCCCGTGCCCGGCGAAAACAACGCCAACAACAACAGCACAGAACCGGTTACCAATAACATGTACGCAACATTTGGATCAAGCAATGGATTCATAGCACACCTATTCTGAAGCTCAGCGGAACTCCAAGATAATTATACACGATTCGACAAAATTTGCATTGCCCTATCGGTTTTGCGCCACCCAATCTAACCCAAAATATCCCGCCGCTCAAACAACCACAACGCTGCTACCAATCCCATCCCGGCAACCCCCGCCAACAGCCAGCCAAGGAGCTGCTCTGAGCTATTCCAAAACAGTTTTCCAACCCCTACCCCCACCCAAACGAACAGCAGCCCCAACCAAGCGCTCCATCGTGCCAGGCGCGCCTGCCCGCTCCATACGCCAAGGCACAAAGCCACGTTTGCCCAGCTCAATCCCCACAATGCCAAAAACAACATCTGTTCACGCAGCAAAGCCAACCAACCGCCTTGCTGCCAGCCAACCCAAAGCAGCAAAGGCAAACTTCCCATCACAATTGCCAGCATCAATCCAAGCACCAGCGCTAACCAACGCCCCAACAACACCTGCCAACGCGGATAGGGATACGCCAATAACAACGTCAGCTCTCCTTGCCCATTCAACAACAACGCCGACGCCCAATAAACCACCGGCACCCCCACTGCCCACGGCAAAACAATGCCAAAGCCAATCAGCCGCGCCCACCCCAACGGCTCGTTTACATCCAGTCCCTGCAAGTCGTTTAACCAATCTGCCAGGTTGATCACCATCCAACGCCGCAGCAAAAAATCATACCCTGCAATCACTGCCAGCGCCAAACCCGTCACCGCAACTGCCCAAATCAACCAGGCACGCCGATGCGCCATCCACACAGATGCAAAAGCATCAAGCAGCATACGCGCCCACGCCATAGTAGCTGCGATACACTTCTTCCAGTGTAGGTTGCTGACTGAGAATATCCATCACCCGAAATTGGCTAGCCGCCTTCAACAACGGGTCAGGGTCACCGCTCAACAAACACCGCAACTTGTTATCTTCCAGGCGCACCTGTTCAAGGTTGGGCAAACGGCAAAACACATCCGCAGAAACTGGCCCGGCAAAGCGCATCTCCACCTTGCGCAAGGCGCGCGCCCGCAGCTGTACCCCACGTTCCACCGCCAACAAATGGCCATGGTGCAACACTGCCACCTGATCACAAACACGTTCCATCTCACACAACACGCTCGACGTGAACAAAACCGCCCCTCCCTCTGCGCGCACCTCACTTACCAATCGAAAGAACACATCTTGCGCATCCTGATCCAAATGACGGGTCGGCTCATCCAACACCACCAAATCAGGATGATGCATAAAAGCCTGAATCAGCCCAATCTTTTGTGTTTGCAAAGCACCCAATGTCGCTATCGGCGTTGCTAAATCAAGGTTAAACCGCTCCGCCAACCCCTGAGCAGCTTGCCAGGTTTGCCCACCACGTAACATTGCCAGGCCGTGCAACAACGACCCCACCGTGCCGCCGCGCACAAAACCAAACTCCGCCGGCAAATAGCCAACGCGCCGTTGTATGGCAGCCTTTTGGTGATGCACATCCATGCCCAACACCAAAGCATGTCCTCGCGTAGGACGGATTAAATCCATCAGCAGGCGCAACAACGTGCTTTTGCCAGCCCCTTGCGGGCCCAGCACACCATACACCTGACCCGGTTCCACACCAATGGTCAAGTCTTCCACTCCCCGGCAATGGCCGAAAAACTTGGTCAAATTTTCTGTGCGAACGACCAGGTAACGCATCAGAGCCTCCATTAGGAAAAAGGATTCTCGGCGTTACAAAAACGCCGACTGGTCTCGGAAGAACCAGCCGGCGGGGAATGCAAAGCAACAACTGTCTTACACAGTCGTATTATTCAGGAATCGGCTGGATTCCTCCTCGATGGGCAACATCCTGTGCCAGCAACAACATCTGCGCACAAACCTGCCCCATATTATGAACGAGCTGAGATAACCGGTCTGGCCTCTGTCTGAGAGGCACACTATCACCAGGGTTATCTGCTTCCTCCGACATCATAGAAACATCTCCTTGAACTTAAGCCAATACATCAAAAAAGGTATAACGAACCATTTTCATTTTATTCGTTCCTGCTCTGCCTGTCAAGGACAAAAATTGCCCCAAATGGTCGGTGTTGCGCTCAGAGCGGCATGGTCATCTCGCTCCAAACTTTTTACCCCACACCAACAATGCTACTCCAAGAACAATCGGCATCTTTAAAACCACCACAGCTCAGCTTTTTGATATATCGCCAAAAACTTCATTGTTTTCTAAGCAATGAAACATGATAAAATAATGTCATATTTTCATCCGAGGTATTCATACACTATGACTCGCCCTATTCTGATTGCCATTGCCTGGCCTTATGCCAACGCCCCCATCCACGTTGGCAACATCACCGGCAGTCACCTGCCAGGTGACATCGTTGCTCGCTATCATCGTTTACGCGGCAATCAAGTATTGATGGTCTCCGGCACCGACTCACACGGCACCCCAGTCAGTCTGCGCGCCGATGCTGAAGGCAAAACTGTGGAAGAAGTCTACAAACATTTTCATGAAGATTTTATTTCGCTCTTTCAACGTCTAGGCATTCAATACGACCTCTTCACCACCACGCACACCCAAAATCACTTTCAGGTAGCGCAAACCATCTTCCTGGCACTGCAACAAAATGGCTGTCTCTATACCGAAACCCGCCCGCAGTGGTATTCACCAAGCAACAAACGTTTTCTGCCCGATCGCTATGTTGAAGGCACCTGCTATCTCTGCGGTTACACCGGCGCCCGTTCTGACCAGTGTGACAAATGCGGCAACGTGCTAGAACCCGAAAAATTAATCAACCCGCGCTCCAAGATTGATGGCTCTACACCTGAACTGCGCGAGACCGAACATTATTACCTGGACCTTTCGAAACTAGAGCCAGAAGTCGCCGAATTTCTGCGACAACGAAAATCATACTGGCGCGAAACGGTTACCGGCCAATCGCTTGGCCAAATTGAAAGCGAAGGTCTCAAGCCGCGGGCCATCACCCGCGACCTTGATTGGGGCGTTCCCGTGCCACTGCCCGGCTGGGAGGGCAAATGCCTCTACGTTTGGTTTGAAGCTGTCATCGGCTACTTATCGGCCTCCATTGAATGGGCCACCCTCAGCGGTCAGCCCAACGCCTGGCGAACCTGGTGGACCAACCCAGAAGCTCACTCCTTCTACTTTATCGGCAAAGACAACATCTTCTTCCATGCTGCTTTCTGGCCAGCCCAATTGATGGGGGTTGGCACACAATTTATGCAGCTCTACGCCCAAGAAGCAACCCCGCTCACCCTGCCTTACAACGTTCCAGCCAACATGTTCATGAACCTGGAAGGCCAAAAAATCTCTGGCAGCCGCAACTGGGCTGTTTGGGGTCATGACTTTCTTGACCGCTACGACCCCGACGCCCTGCGCTACTACCTGACCATCAACATGCCCGAAATGCATGATAGCGATTGGGATTGGGGTGAATTCGTCAGCCGCAACAACGATGAGCTCGTTGCCATTTGGGGCAACCTGGCCAACCGGGTAATCTCTTTCTGTTACAAAAATTGGGACGGCTGCATTCCCGAACCCGGCGAGTTAACCGAGCTGGATCGCGAACTGCTACAAAAGGTTGAAGCTGGCTTTGAAAGCGTTGCCGCCGAATTAGAAGCCGTGCACCTGCGCGCCGCCCTCAGTGAGGCCATGCGCCTGGCAACGGAAGTCAACCGCTATCTAGACATCACCGCACCCTGGAAACAAATCAAAACCGACCGACAAGCTGCTGGGCGCGCCATCTACGTTGCCCTGCGCGCCATCGATTCGCTCAAAATCTTGCTTGCTCCCTTCTTGCCCTTCAGCTCCGAAAAGCTGCATCGTCTGTTGGGATATAACACCAATCTGTTTGGACAGCCAACCACGCGCATCGTCAGCGACACACTCGGCGAACACACCGTTTTACAATACGATCCACAATCAGCAACCGGCAATTGGGCGGCCAGCCAATTGCCTGCTGGTCAAAAGCTGCTCGAACCGCAACCCCTCTTTCGCAAACTCGAGCCACAAATCATCAGCGAGGAGCGCGCCCGGCTTGGGCAACCTTCTTAATCTTAAATTTTTTCAGGAGAAGAAAAAAATGTCTCGTAATTCAGTTCGTATTGTGATCGCCATTGCCATCCTGGCCCTGACAATCCTCAGCTGCGGCACACCCGCCACGCCCACCGCCGCCCCACAGCAGCCTGTTGCCACGCAGCCATCCGCCCCCACCCAGCCCCCCGCCCCCACCGAGCCACCTGCCGATGAAGTTCCTGTTGTCCCCAGTGGCCTGGCCAACGCGGTCCTCACCATCAACGACCTGCCTGCCGGCTTCCAGGAATTCTCTGAACAAGAGCTAAAAGACATGGGCATGGATAGCGAAACGCTGGCCTCCAGCTTCAAGGATACGCTCAAAAAGGCCACGCCGCAGAGCTTCAAAGCCTTCATGAGCACCGACATGAACAATTTCGAAATGGTCATGTCCTTTGTTCTGGCGCCACTCACCACGCTTGAAAAAGCCTCCTTCGATATCTACCTAGCCGATCCGCAAGGGGCCGCCAAGGACTTTGGCGAAGGCGCCGGCAGCAGCGATGTGCAAATCATCAAAATGGACAAAATCGGTGATTCCTCGGTTGGTCTGACCTTCACCTCTGGCGAAGGCGATACCAAACTGCGCGCCGATGTCGTCATCTCGCGCAATAAAAATGCCGTTGTCGTCACCATGGTCT
>JAIWNK010000161.1 GCA_020216845.1 Anaerolinea sp.
GCAAACAACACACCCTGACCACCAAAGCCTGAGACGATAATTTCCGTTTGCATTGCTTCCTCCACCTAGATGCGAATTTCGGCCACGCTGGGGTGAACCTTGTAATCCCCAATCGGGTAATAGGGTACCATATGCTCTTCCAGCCACTTCATCGAATCAAGCGGCGTCATGCCCCAGTTGGTCGGGCAAATGGAAAGCAGCTCCACCATCGAAAAGCCCAAGCCGCGCACCTGCGTCTCCAACGCCATGCGAATGGCCTTTTTGGCCATGCGGATGTTCTTGGGGTCATGCAGGCTGCGCCGAACGACGTAGCTTGCGCCATCCAGGGTGGCAAGCAACTCAGCGGCACGAATGGGGAAGCCCTGTTGCTCCACATCGCGCCCGGAGGGGGAGGAGGAAGTCTTTTGGCCGGGCAGGGTCGTCGGCGCCATCTGTCCACCGGTCATGCCATAATTGGCATTGTTGATGAAGAAGACGGTGATGTTTTCGCCGCGTGCCGCAGCATGAACGATTTCGCCCATGCCAATCGAGGCCATGTCGCCATCGCCCTGATAGGTGATGACAACCCGGTCGGGCAAGCTGCGCTTGACGCCGGTCGCCATGGCCGGGGCACGTCCGTGCGGGGCCTGAACGAAGTCAAAGTCGAAATAATTGTAAGCGAACACCGAGCAGCCAACCGAGGCCACACCAATCATGCGCTCACGGATGCCCATCTCATCAATCACTTCGGCAATCAAGCGGTGCGCCACGCCATGCGTACAGCCCGGGCAATAATGCGTGTTGATATCCCGCAACGCCTCGGGGCGCTGATAAACAACTTGTTGGGTCAATTCCTGATCTGCCATCGTTTGGCTCCTTAATTCATCTTGGACATGCGCGCCAGCCAACGGTCGCGCGCAGTTCCCTCAGTCGGGATAGGGCCTTTGGCCATGCGCTCAATTTCGGCCAAAATCTCATCCGGGAAGGGCATGATGCCGCCCGGCCGTCCGTAAAATTCTACCGGAGCGTGATCTTTGACCACCGCCAGCACATCATCCAGCATCTGACCGCCGTTCATCTCGGTCACCAAAAAGCCGCGCACCCGCCCGGTCAATTCGGCCAACACCTGCTTGGGGAAGGGCGCCACGGTGACGGGGCGCAACAGCCCAACCTTGATGCCCTGTGCACGCGCCGCGCGCACCGCTGAAAGCGCCACGCGCCCAGCTGAGCCAAAGCCCACCACCACCAGCTCCGCATCATCCAGGTAATATTCCTTGAAGCGCACCTCGTTGGCCTCAACCTCCTGCCAGCGGCGCATCATGCGCAAATTGGCCTGCTCTTCTTGCGGCGGGTCAAGGTAAATGGAGCTGAGGTAACGGCGTTCGCGCTGCCCCATCATACCCGTCACGGCCCAATCTGCTGTTGAAACGCCGCGCAACGGCTGCATTTCGGGCAATTCGCACGGCTCCATCATTTGCCCAATGCTGCCATCGGTCAGCACCGCGCAAATGGAGCGATACTTCTCGGCCAGGTCAAAGGCCAACACGGTCAAATCAACCGATTCCTGAACGCTCGCCGGGGCAAGCACAATGGCGTGATAATCGCCATGCCCACCGCCATGCACAATCTGATTGTAATCCGACTGTGCCGGGGCAATGTTGCCCAGGCCCGGGCCACCGCGCATCACATCCACCAACACCATCGGCACCTCAGTGCCAGCAATGTAAGATAGACCTTCCATCATCAAGCTGATGCCCGGGCTGGAAGAAGAGGTCATCACCCGCACACCGGTGCAGGCAGCACCATACACCATGTTGATGGCACCCAATTCGCTCTCTGCTTGCACAAACGCCCGCCCCAATTCAGGCATGCGCCGTGACAGATATTCGAGCAATTCCGTCTGCGGCGTGATGGGGTAGCCAAAATAGGCATGCAAACCGGCGCGCACAGCGGCTTCTGCAACTGCTTCGTTGCCCTTCATTAACTCACGAGCCATTTTGCCTCTCCTATACGTTAAGTTTGTTGATCTTGCTGCCATCGCGATAGACCGTGATGGCGGCTTCGGGGCAAACGAGCGAGCAAATGCCGCAGCCGGTGCACCCTTCAACGGCCAACGTTGCCGGATGATAGCCTTTGGCATTGATCCGATCGGGCGAAAGGATGATGACGTGCTGCGGGCAGGCACCCACACACAGCTCACATCCCTTGCATAACAACTCTTTAACTTCAATTCGTCCCTTGACGGGCATCCCATCCTCCTTTTATGACTGGAAAACTCGGACAAAATCAGTAGGATATACCATCCTTTTGATTATGCCCCGTCTTGAGGAAGTGGGGTAGTGTCAAGCGTCACTGGCGCGTGCAACAAATATCCATCGGTTGTCCGAATCAGTGGTTGGAATGCGCTTCGGTCAAAAAAACTTGCCCCATCCCGATCAACAAGGCCAGGCCGGTGAACAGCAACAGCAACCAACCGAACAGCCAAATGCCTTGCATGGCCAACAGCCAAACCAACCCATTCAGCGCAGCAATCAGCGCCAAAATGCCACTGGCCTTGCGCTCGCGCTCCGAGAGGGGGCGGCGGGTCCCCCACAGCAGGCCGCCAAGTGCCATGGCCAAAATGCCAAGGCCGGTGACAAGCCACAAAACCAACTCGCCCGAGATGCCACTGAATGGCAAAACGACGATGCCACAGGCCGCCTGACGGTAGTGATAGGCGCGGTTGAGCAAAGCATGGGCGCGCAGCAGCACAAAGCGCCCATACACCGGCTCATCCGCACCGACCGGCCATTCTTGCACAAAGCTGCCGCCAGCGGGAATCTCAATCCGCTCGGTGTATTCTTGCATGGAAAGCATGTTGCCGCGGCTGACGTTCAGGCGCAGAAACTGCATCAGCGGGGCATCGGTGGGGTTATCCACCGTGACACGCACAGGCACAATTTCATCGCGGCTCATCAGACGCGGGCAGCGCAACGTCTCCAATTTGGCCTCGCCGCGATAGTCTGCATCGAACAGATTGGCTTCTTGTGCAGCGGTAAGCAAATTGAAGTTAAGCGTCAACAGCAGCAAAAAACCAACAACAAAGAGTGGCAAACCCAAGCGACGACGCGATATCTTCATTGATCAATCTCCTGCCGCTTATTGTACCCGAAAACGGGCATTGGATGTCAAGAGATACGCGAATCAACATCAACCGGCGACTGAAGCGCGCAAATCACAGTATAATGTTCTTATGAAAACGATCCGCCTTGCTCTCTCAATCCTGTTGTTGACGTTGCTCACGTCCTGCGCGGTTGCAACGCAGCCGGCCCCATCCAACCTGCAAAAAGCCTCGTACCTGACCGGACACAAACTCAACGAAACCCAAGCTGGCGAGTTTGAAACCGGCTTTATGATCGAGGTGCCGAACGATGGCTACCCGATTGGGCTGCTGCTCAAAGGGCAACTGAACGGGGATGCGACCCTGCAGGCCGAAATTCGCACCGCTGAGGGTCAAACCCTCTGGAAGAGCGCACCGCTGACGGGCGCGTTCCGCTTCAGCGAGCGGATTGAAAGCCTGCCCGCCGGACAATATGCGCTGTTCGTCACCTGGAGCGGGGCAGCACAGGGCAATTTTGACATCTATTTTGTGCCGGGCGAAGCCGTCATCCTGCCGCAGGTTTCACCGATGGTGCTGATCGGCGGCCTGGGAATGCTGTTGGTCGCCCTGGGCTACCTCGTCTACGCCTTGTTCCGGCGCCTGCACATCGGCTACCTGGCGCTGGGGGCCTTGGCCTGGATCGTGACTGTCGCCATCAAGTTTGCCATTGCCATCCCGCTCAACCCGCTTGTCTATCAGGCCTTGCTGGGCGGGAGCTTTCCGCAGCCCTGGGGCGAAGGGCTATTTCACCTATACGTCGGCAGCCTGACCGGCTGGACAGAAGTGTTGTTGTGCTGGCTGCTGCTGCGTTACACCCGGCTGGGTCAGGTCAGCTGGAAAAAAGCACTCGGCTTTGGGCTCGGCTTTGGCGCAGTGGAGGCACTGCTGCTTGGGTTGCTTTCCCTGGGCAACGGCCTGGTTGCCCTGCTTGCCCCGCAACAATTGTCATCCGATGCCCTGGCAGCGCTGACCGCACAGACAAGCAACCTGGGCTGGAGCCTGGCACCGATTGTTGAGCGGCTTTTCGTCGTCATCGTCCACATCTTCTGCGCGGTGTTGCTGTTTTATGCCGCGGCACTGCGCAAGCCCGGTTATTTTTGGCTGGCCTTTGCCTTCAAATCGTTGCTGGATAGCGTTGCTTCCTATGCGCAGCTACACGGGCTGACGACGCTGACCGCGCTATGGACAATTGAGGCGATCATTGCCGTGTTTGGCGTGCTGGCCCTGTTCGGCACACGCTGGCTGGCACAGCACTACCCCGCCCCAACGGACACAGCCGGCGAAACTGTGGTATAGTTAAGCGCAGGAGCGACAGCGACGATGTATTTTGCCATTGAAGGCGTAATTGGCGTTGGCAAAACAACCCTGGCCCGCAAATTGCAAACCGCGTTTGCAGCCAATTTGATGCTGGAAGTGTTCGAGGAAAACCCCTTCCTGAGCAGCTTCTACAGCGACCGGGCGCGCTATGCCTTTCAGACGCAAATTTTCTTCCTGCTCAGCCGCTATCAACAGCAGCGCCGCAACGTGCCAGAATTGTTGCGCAGCGGGGCACACCTGATCAGCGATTACACCTTCGAGAAAGACGCCCTGTTCGCCGGCATCAACTTGCAGGGCGATGAACTGACGATGTATGAACGCGTCCAGGAAGCGCTGGCCGAGAAGATTCCCCTGCCCGACCTGATCGTGTACCTGCGCGCCAGCACCGACACGCTGATGCAGCGCATTGCCCTGCGCGACCGCAGCTATGAGCGCAGCATGGAACGCAGCTACATTGATCAGCTCAATCAAGCCTATGACCGCTTCTTCCTCGAACGGACACAACGCGTGCCGGTGCTGACGATTGAAACCGATGGGTTGGATTACGTCCGTCACCCCGAAGACCTGGCCTGGATTGAAAACCGCATCCGGCAGGCCCTGCAGCTGCCGCCCTTTCAGCCCGAGCTGCCCATGCCGCAACACTGCGGCTAAACTTGCCCTTGTGGAGACCGCCTCATGCGCATCACCCGCGACTTATTGCTCAAACTGGCTCGTGATACCGTCAGCAGCCGCACCCGCAACGATCGCAGCCTGCTGTGCGTCTACCTGACCGGCTCGGTGCTGAGCGAAGAACCGCTGCTGGGCGGCACAACCGACATTGACTTGATCTTCGTCCACAGTGACGAGCCCTACACCGAGCGCGAGATACAGCGCCTTTCCGACGATGTGCACCTGGATATTGCCCACTATGGACAGGCGCGCTTTCATACGCCGCGACACCTGCGCAGCGATGCCTGGCTGGGCAGCTTTCTGTGCGCCCGTCCGCTCGTGCTGTATGATGTGCAACACTGGTTCGATTACACGCAAGCCAGCGTTTTTTCACACTTTGAGCAGCCCGAAATGGTGCTGCAGCGTGCCCGTCCGCTGGCCGAGGCAGCCCGTCAGACCTGGTTTGAGCTGCAAACCAACCCGCCCGAACATAGCGCCCGCGCCTTGCTGCAATACCTGCGCACCCTGGAGCAGGCGGCCAATGCCATCGCTTGTCTGAGCGGAGCACCGCTGACCGAACGGCGCTTCTGGCTGCGTTTTCCCGCCCGTGCCGAAGCCATCGGTCAGCCCGAACTGGCCGTGAGCATGACGACCCTCTTCCAGGGCAACGAGCCGCCCAGCGCCGACGATTGGCAAACCTGGCTGCCCGCCTGGAGCGAAACCCTGCGCACCGCCGCGCAACAGCCCGGTGCACCACCGCGCCTTGCCGCTGCCCGCCGCGCGTATTATGAGCGCGCCGTTCAGGCACTTTGCAACGAAGCCCCCACCGCGGCGGTGTGGATTATGTTGCGCACCTGGGCCCTGGCGCAGGCAAGCCTGCCCGACCTTGCCCCTGCTCCCGCCTGGGAGGCGCTGCGTCAAACCCTGGGGCTGAGCGAGGCCGCCTTTGAGGCACGTCTCACCGCCCTGGATGGCCTGCTCGATCAGGTGGAAAGCATCCTGGATGATTGGGCGCGCCAAAACGGCATCGCCTAACCCCCCAAATAGAGAATTCCCGGCCACCGAATCGCTTGACTCGCTGGACGAAGTTTTCCACAAGGAATGTGGATAAATCGCGAAAAACTGTGGATAAGCGACTCCGATTGTGGAAAACTTGACCAAAACAGGCTGAAAACGCCCGATCCTCTGCGCCGCCCTGCCCCCCAGATATGGGGGGTACAAATTATCCATCCCCAAATAAGCGAAAGCGGCTGATAATGCCTGCCAACAGGCGTAGTTTTCCACAAATCAATCGGCAATTCTCCACAGGTCGGGGTGGAGAAAAACAGCCGTCCAATCCCGTAGCCCTGGGGGCCAACGCAAGCCATCCACCCCGCTGGTGCGGGAAATGCCCAATTTATCCACATATCCACAGACTCTACGAAGAATACGAGAGTCTTTTTTTCTTTTTATCAAAAAGAGATTCTTTCAACACCGGGTAGGTTGAAAACGGTGCGTGTTTTCGTTCTGCGTGTTCCGTGTTTTCCGTGGTTTTTTTTCAAGCCCTGACGCGCATTGCCATCAGCAGGTTGCGCAGCAACATCCCCACCCGCCAAAAGGCTACTGCTGCAATGCCGTGCGCCAGCACGGCAAACAACGGCGGTGTTTGCAGGGTGTAATACATCCAACAATAGCGTGTTGTCCCCCACAGCTCCAAAAAATAGCCCAGCCCCGTCCCGCCCACAAAGGTCAGCAACGCCACGCGCCGTGAGCCGGGCGAAAGCAGCATCAACCCCACGCCCAACAGCGCCAAAATCGTCAGCGATTTTTCGCGGGTTGGCCAGACGAAGATCAGCATCAGCGCATAAAACGACACAAACACCGGCGCATAGGCCAGGTGGAAAAGGCGCTCCGGCCAATGCTGCGTTGCGCGCTGCAACAGGCGCACAAGCCGGTCAATGGATAACGAGGCAATCGGCCAGGCGGGCAAAATCCACAGCGGCGGACGTTCGAGCGTGAAATAACGCCACAGCTGTGTTTGGGTGCCCCAGCCCTCAATCGCCAGCCCGCCGCACAGCCCCACAAAGGCAATCCAGGCATCGCGGCGCAGGTCGGCCCCGGCCATGATCAGCAGCGACATGGCCAAAAAGATGCCGATCAACAGCCAGTCAATTTGCACCCAAAGCGGCAGGGCCGGGTTGAACGTGGCCAGGTAGTCGCGCACGAGCGGCTGCCAGAGGATCATAATCAGCAACAAGATGGCGACAAAGCCGCTCATCAAGGCGTAACTTGTGCGGTTCCAGCCCAAAATTTGCGGTACACTATGCAGAAATCGTTTCATGCCATACCTGTTTTCAAGGAGCGTCCACCATGCGTTGGCTTGATTGTATCGTATTTTTGGCATTGCTTTGCCTGCCGCTGAGCAGCTGTCGGGCGGTTCGCCCGGTGCCCCCGACAAACAGTCTGACGGAGCAGGCGGTTGTGTTGTTGCCGCTTGCTGGCCCGGCTGCGGAGGCGCACAGTGAGCTTTCTGGGTTGGCCTGGCTGGGCGATCAGCTTGTGCTGCTGCCGCAGTATCCGCAGCGCTTCGCACAGGATGGTGCGGATGGGGCGCTCTTCACCCTGGCGCGCACCGATATTCTGGCCTGCTTGCCGCAGGGGGCGTGTGACCCGCTTGTGCCGCAGCCGCTGCGCCTGGAGGCGCCGGGGTTGCAGCAGGCCGTGCCGGGCTTTGAGGGCTTTGAGGCGATCGCCTTTGCCGACGAGACGGCTTATCTGACGATTGAGGCCAGTCCGGGCGGCGGGATGATGGGCTATTTGGTGCGCGGTCACTATGATGCTGCTCAAAACAGCCTGCGCTTGCAACTGGACACGTTGCAGCCGCTGCCGCCGCAGGCCGAGCTGGATAACATGAGTGACGAGGCGCTGCTGCTGACGCCGGGCGGGGTGCTGACCTTTTACGAGGCCAATGGACGCGTCGTCAATCCGCAGCCGTTGGCGCGGCAGTTTGACCGTCAGCTAAATCCGCTGCCGGCGCTTGCCATGCCGCCGTTGGAATATCGCCTGACGGATGTCAGTGACCTGGATGCGCAAGGGCGCTTTTGGGCGATCAACTATTTTTACCCGGGGGACCGCAAATTGAAGCCCGACGATGATGCCCTGGCGGCCTATGGCTTGCCCGCCGCGCAAGTTGGGCGGGCACAGGTCGAGCGCCTGGTGCAATTTTCCTGGAGTGCCACCGATGGGGTGCAGCGCGTTGACCGCGCCCCGCTTTGGCTGGCCGCTGCCGAAGATGGCGAGCCGCGCAATTGGGAGGGCCTTGTGCAGCTGGAGGGCGAGGGTTTTTTGCTGGTGACCGACCGCTTCCCGCATACGCAGCTGGGCTTTGTCGCCATGCCCTAACGCTTCAGGCGGCTTTTTGACTGAGTACCTGTTGGCGCAGCTCATCAATCGGGCGCAGCTGCCCCTGCTCATCTTCGTAATACCAGTGCAGCCAACCATTGCACGGCGTACCGTTCAGCAACTGTGAGCCAAGGCGGTGAATCGAGCCTTGAGTGCCGTTCAGGCTCAGGCTGCCATCGGCGTGAATGCGCGCGGCTTGCTCGCGGCGGGCGCGGAAATACAGCTGTTGGCCGGGTTGCAGCAGGCCTGCTTCCAACAGGTGACCAAAGGGGATGCGCGGCTGACGGCGTTTGTGATCGCGCACATCCATCGTCACATCGTCGAACAGGCTGGGCGTCACCTGCGCAATGCGCTGCCGGGCGGCGGTCACATAGCTTTGCTCGCGCTCGATGCCGATCCAATGTCGGTTGAGGCGGCGCGCCACCGCCCCGGTTGTGCCGGTGCCGAAGAACGGGTCGAGGACGACATCGCCGGGCAGGCTGCACGCCACCAGAATGCGGTAGAGCAGTGCTTCTGGCTTTTGGGTCGGGTGTAGTTTGCGGCCGTTCTCTTTCAGCCGTTCTGCGCCGGTGCAAAGCGGAAAGACCCAATCGCTGCGCATTTGCAGATCGTCGTTGGCGGTTTTGGCGGCGTGATGGTTGAAGGTGTAGCGGGCGTCTTTGCTTTTGCTGGCCCACAACAGGGTTTCGTGTGCGTTGGTGAAGCGCACGCCGCGAAAATTGGGCATTGGGTTGAGTTTGATCCAAACGATGTCGTTCAGCAGCCAAAAGCCCAGGTCTTGCAGGATGCTGCCGATGCGATAAATGTTGTGATAGCTGCCGATGACCCACAGCGTGCCGCTATCCTTGAGCAGGCGGCGGCAGGCGCTCAGCCAGCGGCGCGTGAAGGCATCGTAATCGGCAAACGAAGCAAACTGATCCCAATCGTCATCCACCGCATCTACCAGGCTTTGGTTGGGGCGGTAGAGCGCCTGTTGCAATTGCAGGTTGTAGGGCGGGTCGGCAAAGATCAAGTCCACGCTTTTTTCGGGCAGCGTGGGCAACACTTCCAGGCAGTCGCCGTGCAACACCTGATCGAGGGGCAGTTCCGCAGGATTCATCCTTAAAAGTGTACACCGAAGCTGTCAACCGTGCAACTCAAATCTGCCGCGGGGTTAAGCAAAACGGGGTGCGTTTGCTGCGCACCCCGCCTTGATGGGTCAGGCCGTCTGTTTACTTGACCGAGCCGATCGTCAGGCCGCTGACGATGTACTTTTGCAGCATCAGGTAGACGATGGCGACCGGCATGGCTACCATCAGCGCCATGGCGGAGAAGACCGACCAGGGCGTATCGCCGGAGAACTGTCCGACCATGTTCCACAGCGACATGGCCAGGGTAAAATCCTTCGGGTTGCTGAGGAAGAGCCAGGAGAAGCCAAATTCCGTCCACGAGGCGTTGAAGGCCAGGAAGGCCGTCACAGCCAGGGCGGGTGTTGCCAGGGGCAGCACAATGCGCACGAACAGCTGATTGGGGCTTGCGCCATCAATGCGCGCCGCCTCTTCCAGTTCGCGCGGGATGGTATCGAGGTAGCCCTTCAGGTTCCAGATGGCGAAGGGCAATTGACCGGCGGCAATGGCAATGCCAACGCCGAACAGCGAGTTGCGCAGGTTGAAGGATAGGTCGCCGATGGTGATGTTGATGCTGTTGAGCAGCACGAACAGCGGCGCCATGGTGGCAATGGATGGCAACATCAGCACCGTGACCACCCCAAGCATGATGCCGCGCCGCCCCGGATATTCAAAGCGCGAGAACGAATAGGCTGCCAGGATGCCAATCAGCACCGAGAAGATGGCCGTGCCGCTTGCCAGGAAAAACTGATTGCGCGCCAGTTCCCAAAACTTGACCGGGTTGGCGGTCGGCTGATCGAGAACACGCTTGTAGGCGTCCAACGAGGCGCCCGGCGGAATCAGGCGGAATTCGGTTGGGCGGGCAATGTTGCGCGGGTCGAGCGACAGGCTGACGACCCACATCAGCGGGAAGAGCACCGTGAAGGCAACGAACAGGCACACGAGTTGCAGCAAAATCTGCTTGCCAAGCGGCAGGCGACGTTCCTGTTCCACGAATCCGCCGCCGCTCTTGCGCCGAAAAATGTTCTTGAGGGAGAATTTGGACTCAGGCATCGTAACGCTCCGTCGCTTTGGTGATGCGGTTGGTAATCAGGGTCAAGATCAGCAGCACGAAGAAGATGATCACGCAGAAGGCAGCTGCCATGCCATACAAACGCTGGGCGCGCACCAGGTCGTAGGCGGTCGTGACCAGAATTTCGGTCATGCGCAAGGGGCCACCTCCTGACATGAAGAAGATGCAGCTGAACAGGTTGAAAGTGGTGATGATGCCGACCATTGTCGCCGGAATCATGGCCGGGCGCAGCAGCGGTACGGTGATCTTGAAGAATTGCTGCACGCCGTTGGCGCCATCAATCGAGGCGGCTTCATACAGGTCTTTGGGGATGCTCTGCAAGGCGCCGGTTGCCACAATGGTCATGAAGGGCCAACCCATCCACAGGTTGGTCAGCAGCATGGCGTAGAAGGAAAGCGGCAACGGCACGCCCGGGAAGAAGCCCTTGATGGGGATTTCGATCGATTCCATCCAGCGGATGCGGAAGACCTCAGCCGGCACGCCAAACCAGCCGCCGACGGTTGCCAGCAGCAGGTTGATTGAGCCGCTGTCCTGATCGAACATGTTGCGCCACACGGTTGCAACCACCAACCAGGGCAAGAGCATCGGGAAGACGTAAATGGCGCGGTAAATTTTCTTCAGCCAAAGCCCTTGCGTGTTGAGCAACATGGCAACCAACACGCCAATGATGACGTGGAACGGCACGTTGGCAAAGGTCCAGATCAGGTTGAAGCCCAAAATGCGCAGGAAATTGAAGTTTTGCACCTTGGCAGCAAGCTTGCCGGTGCCGAAGGTATCAATTTCATTGCCAAACAGCTTGATCTTGTCGGGGAAGATGTCTTTGTAGTTTTGCAGGCCAACGTAGTTTGGCGGCGGCGCGTCGCGGCGCAGGTTCTTGATGCCGAAATCGGTGAACGACATCCACACCTGATAGAACATTGGGTAAAACGTAATCACGCCCATCACAATCGCCGCCGGCACCAGGTATAGGTAAGCGGCGCGGGTGTAGCTCGTCCGCCGCCACCAGGCAAGGAACGGGCTGACCGGTTTGGTAGGCAAACTTTGGGTTGCACCAGCCATAGCATCCTCCAGGTCCAAAAAATTACAATAATTGCAATTGAAAAAACCGTTTTGTTGCAGGCCGCGATAATTTTTTATACAAAAAAACGGTCAGAATGTCAATTCGAAAAAAAAGGGAGATTTGTGGAAAAGTCTCCCTCGCAGGGCAGGCCTGCGAGGGAGAAAAGCGTGCGAGAAAGCTTATTTGTTGTTAGCGGTGTTCATTGCCTTGCAAGCTTCGGCAACTGCATCCGCGGGGGATAAGGCACCTTCAATCGCCTTGGTCCAGGCATCGCCAAAAGGACCCCAGAAGTTGGCGAATTCAGTGCTCTGCGGGCGGGGATAACCGGAGGCAGAAGCTTCGGCGAAGGCGGCCACCAACGGGTCGGAGGCTTTGACGTCCGAGCGGATCGGCACGTGACCGGCCTTGTCGGTGTAGATCTG